>NZ_JAIFOT010000002.1:0-93321 GCF_021733725.1 Achromobacter pulmonis
CGCCCCGCGACAAACCCGCTTGCCGTAGCCTTCGGATCCGTTGCACTTGCCTGGCCTCGCCGCTCAACAAAACTGCTTGAACTGCGAAGGAGCGAGACTATAGCACAGAATTTCGGCTTGTCACACGGCTGCCCCATAAAGCCTGATGAATCCTGCGCCGCTCCGTATCGCGCGGGGCCGCGGGGACACATCCACGGCTCGTCACACCGGCAAGCGCACTTGCCCAACGCCGCATCTCTCTATATAGATAGCGCTATGCCATGCGTGGCAGCGGCGGTCGGGCCGGCCCGACCGCCGCTGCCTATATCTATATAAGGGCCCAGGCCTTCCTTATATGGATAGCCCTCCCCGCCAGGCCGGCCTCGCCGCCGCTTGCCTGCCCCATCGGTACGTTTACTATTCGCCTTGCGCCGTACAGCCCTTACCTCGGAGAAGATGCCCTCATGCCCCCAACCATCGCGTTGAGCGAAGATATCCTGATCAACGTCACGCCTTTCGAGACGCGCGTCGCGCTGGTCGAGCAGGGCTCGGTACAGGAGCTGCACGTGGAACGCAGCATCCAGCGCGGTCACGTTGGCAATATCTATCTGGGGCGGGTGGTCCGGGTACTGCCGGGCATGCAGAGCGCCTTCATCGACATTGGCCTGGAGCGCGCCGCCTTCATCCATATCGCCGATCTGCGCGAGAACCGGGGAGAACGCAGCCAGGGGCTGACGCCTACGCCTATCGAAAAGCTGCTGTTCGAGGGGCAGACCATCATGGTGCAGGTGGTCAAGGATCCGCTTGGGACCAAGGGCGCCCGCCTGTCGACGCAGATCAGCATGGCCGGCCGCATGCTGGTGTACCTCCCGCATGACCCACATATCGGTATTTCACAGAAGATCGACTCGGAGTCCGAACGCATCCAGCTGCGCGAACGCCTGCAGGCGCTGATGCCGGCCGAAGAGAAAGGCGGCTTCATCGTGCGCACCCAGGCCGAGGGCGCCAATGACGACGAACTGACCGCCGACCTGGAATATCTGCGCAAACTGTGGGCCAGCGTACAGGCCGCGGCCCGCACCCAGCCGGCGCCGGCGCTGCTGCACCAGGACCTGACGCTGGCGCAGCGCGTGCTGCGCGACATGGTCGGACCGGCCACCGGTACGATCCTGGTGGATTCGCGCACCACCACCGCGGCGATGCTGGAATGGGCCCGCGTCTATACGCCGTCGGTGGTCGATCGCATCCAGCACTACAGCGGCGAGCGCCCCCTGTTCGATACCGCCAATGTCGACGAGGAGATCGCGCGGGCGCTGTCGCGCCGCGTCGACCTGAAGTCCGGCGGCTACCTGATCATCGACCAGACCGAGGCCTTGACGACGGTCGACGTCAATACCGGCGGCTTTGTCGGGGGCCGCAATTTCGACGACACCATCTTCAAGACCAATCTGGAAGCGGCGCAGGCCATCGCGCGCCAATTGCGGCTGCGCAATCTGGGCGGCATCGTCATCCTGGACTTCATCGATATGGAGGAGCAGGAGCATCGTGAAACCGTGCTGGCAGAACTGAAGAAGGCGCTGGCGCGCGACCGGACCCGCATGACGGTTAATGGCTTCACCCAGCTCGGCCTGGTGGAGATGACGCGCAAGCGCACCCGCGATTCGCTCGCGCACCAGTTGTGCGAACCCTGCCCCATGTGCGAGGCGCGCGGCAATGTACGCACGCCGCGTACGGTCTGCTACGAGATCCTGCGCGAGATCCTGCGCGAGGCGCGCCAGTTCAATCCCAAGGAGTTCCGCATTCTGGCGTCGCAGGAAGTGGTGGATCTGTTCCTCGAAGAGGAAAGCCAGCATCTGGCGATGCTGGGGGACTTCGTCGGCAAGCGGGTGTCTCTGGAAGTCGAGAGCACATACTCGCAGGAAAAGTACGACATCATCCTAGTTTGAGGCCCGCCGTCTTGCCTGCTCCAGGCAGGTCGCGCAAGATTCACGACACCGGAAAGCCGCGCAAGCGGCTTTCTTTCCATCGGCTCCATGCCGTTGCTCCGGCTCTCGCGCATAACAGCTGCGACGCAAACTTTCACGTCAATGTGTGTGAACTTTGTATCGTGACACTTCGATTGAAATGAAGTTTGAAACCCGTGGCGGCCATGGCGATGACCCGATAAGCTCGCCACCGGCTGGCTGGCCCCGGCGTCCCCGAGGCTACGCCATTTCCCATGTTTTACGGAGAATCACGCAATGAAAACCCTGTTCCGGCCGTTCCTGCTGCTGGCCCTGGCCTTGCCGCTGGTGCTGGCCGCCTGCGGCAACAAAGAACCCGAACAACGCGCCGCGTTCATGCAGTTCCTGCAGACCCGCATCATCGACAAGCCGGGCGTGCGCGTGCCGCAGCCGACGGCAGAAGAAAAGAAATCGTTCGGCGACTACGCCGCGCAATACGCGGTGATCACCGACTTCAATGCCGGCATGGACGCCTCGGTCAAGCCGATGGGCAGCCTGATGCAGAAAGGCGCTGTGCGCACGCTGAACGATGTGATCGCGCGCCGTGACGATCTCAAGACGGTGCAGACCGCGCTCAAGGACATGGGCGAGGCCCTGGCCAAGGAACAAGCCAAGGCCGACGCCGCCCATGCGCAGCTCAAGCAGCCCGACGACCTGAAGGCGGTGTACGACAAGGCTTACGACAAGACCGTGACGGTGCCCGCCAACACTTTCCGGGAGGTGTTGCCGCAGATCAGCGGTACGCTGGACAGCAGCCTGAAGGTGGCGGAGTACGTGGAAGCGCACAAGGCGCAGATCGACCTGTCGGGCCCTGCTCCGCGAGTGCAGGATCCTGCCGTGCTGGCCGAGCTGAACACGCTGCTGCAGGACCTGAGCGCGCAGGCGCAGAAAGTGCAACAGGCGCAGCACCGCCTGCAGGCGGTGATGCTGGGCGGTCGATAACCGGCGGATCCACACCTGATGAAGACGGCCCGACAGGGCCGTTTTTTTTTACCGCATCTCAGCCGGTCAGACCGGGGCCGTCCGCACTCGCCACGCGGTTGCGCCCAGCCTCCTTGGCGCGATAGACCGCGGCGTCGGCCGCCTCGACCAGAGTAGCCATGTCATCGTCCGGCCGAGGCATCACCGTGGCGACTCCGATGCTGACCGTGACGATGCCCCCCTCGTTGTCCAGATGCTCGGCGCGCAGCCCGATCACCGCCCGGCGGATGCGCTCGGCAATTTCCAGCGCCCGCTTGCTCGATGTATCGGGCAGCAGTGCGACGAACTCCTCGCCGCCGTAGCGCGCCGCCAGGTCGCGCGGACGCCGGGCATTGTCGCGCACCTTCGAGGCCAGCATCTTGAGCAACTGGTCACCCTCTTGATGGCCGTAGCGGTCGTTGTAGCGCTTGAAGCGGTCAGCGTCGAGGAACAGCAGCGACAGCGGCTGACCCGCGCGGCACGCGCTGGCCCACTCCCGCGCAAGCGACTCGTCGAACGTGCGGCGATTGGCGATGCCGGTCAGGCCATCGGTCTGGGCCGCTTTCTCGAGTTGGGTCTCGATTTCCTGCCGCAAGCGCGTCTCGCGCCGGTACAGCACGATCTGCGCCATCACCGACACAAACAGCGCGAGCGTGACCGGGATAATGAGCATCGCGCGCCGCACCCAGGGGGCCAGCACTTCATCGACCGCCATTGCCACGTCGATGACCAAGGGCGTACCGGGTACCGTGTCGAAGGTGTACAGGCGGTTGACGCCATCGGGCGCCAGCGCGCCGACGAACACCCCGTCGCGGCGAATCAGGAACTGCTGGAACGCCGGCGAATGGCTGATATCGGCGTCGATATCCCGGGAGGAGTACGGCGTGCGCGCGATCACGGCGCCATCATTGCGCAAGATCGCGATGGCATCGCGGGGACCGATCGACAAGCGGGCGAATCGCTCGCGGAAATAAGCCAGTCGCAGGGAGCCCGACACCACGCCGGCGAAGCTGCCATCCGGATTGGAGAGCCGGCGACTGATGCCGATGCTTTCGTCGCCGCCACGCAGGCGGCTGAGATAGGGACGGCCGACGTACATGCCGACGTCGGCCTGATCGCGATGGACCTGGAAGAAGTCGCGATCGGCGAAGTTCATATCGGGTGGCTGCAGGCTCTGCGAGTCGTAGCGGACGTTGCCATCCTTATCCAGGATAAGAATGGTGCCCAGGTACTCGGCACTGGCGGCGCGGTCGAACAGGAACCGATGCAGGGTGGCGGGCGGCAGTTGTTCGATGCCAGGCTCGTGCAACCGCTCGATGACGCCCTGCAGCGACAGATCGTAGACGCGGATGGTGCGCCCGATATCGGCCGAGAGGATTTCCGCGAGGTTGCTGGCGGCAACATGGGCCAGGTTCCAGGTGATGCGCCGATCCATCCACAGTAGCGCGACTGCGGCCGCGCAGATGCCGATGGCGACCAGTCCCGCCAGGGCATAAAGGCTACCGCGCAATAACCCATGAGACTTCAACAAGGCGCTCCTTCGCGATTGCGACGGGGTGTCGTGCTTTTTTGGGCTCATCATGCCGCAAGCGCACGCACCCAGGCAAGCCCGTGAGCCTATCGACAGCCAGGACGGGGGGTTACAATCCGATGATCTGCAACGGGAAATGCCAATCCACATCGGTGGCGGCATTGGCATTGCCCTGATTCCGCGGCATGGCGCCGACACGGCGGCGGTAGGGCACGCACCCGACCGGGCAAATCGGCCGGGATGGGCCGGGCGCCGATGGCCCAGCCCTGACCGGATAGCGGTCGCGCGCCTCAGGGCCGCGCGACCGGACCGGCATCAGGATGCCGTGGCGGCGATCCGGAAGGGAAAGGCCTTGGCGCCACGGACCTTGCCGGTTTCGCGGTGGGCATTGATGGCCCAGGCCTGACCGGCGCCGCCGGCCGGGATCAGCCGACGCATGGCGCCGGCGGAGAATCCGCAGCCCAGGGCCACGGCCTGGCGCCGTGCCAGTTCAAACCCGACAGCATGCGGGGTCGTGGAAATGCGATCCGATTGCAGCATGGCAGCCCCCTGGGCAGAAACGCTTCGGAAGTGAAGCGTGGTTGGAGACAAATCTACCTCAGCCGCCCGGACTTGCGCGTGAAATGATGCGTAAAGTATTGCAAAGAGACGGTAATACGCGGAACGGCCCGCCCCGTCACACGCCGGTCATGCCGGCGCGCCAGGTTCGGCGTGGCCGGCCGGCCTGGTGGTTTCGCGGTCAGGCTGGTCATTCCGGCCATCGGCCGGACCGGTCATGTTGCCGTACAGCAGGGAGCGCCCGGCGAACAGGCCACCCGCCACCTCCAGGTCGAACCGCTCGGTGTCGCGCTTGCGCACATCCGCCACCACTTCGGCCGCTTCGTCCGCAGGCACGCCGACGGCGCGCAACGCGGCTTCGCCGAATACCAGGGCCGATTCGAAGGTCTCGCGCACCTGGTAGTCGACGCCCTCCTTGGCCAGGGCCAGGGAATGAATGCGGTCGTAGGCGCGCACCACCAGTTGCACCAGAGGAAATTCGGCCTTGATCAGCTTGACCATGTGATTGACCGACTGCGGGTTGTCGATACAGATCAGGATGGCCTTGGCGGTTTCCGCGCCGGCCGTGCGCAGCATGTCGATGCGGGTACCGTCCCCGTAATACACCTTGACGCCCCACTTGGCGGCCGCGCGAATGGCGTCGGTATCGGTATCCAGGATCGACACTTTCATGTCGCGCGCCAGCATCGCCTGGGTCACGATCTGGCCGAAACGGCCGAAACCGACGATCAACGCGCAGCCTTCCAGATCCCGCGCCACGTCGACCCCTTCCATCGAGGGCGCGGGCCTGGGCAGCAACCCGCGCAGCGCCAGCACGCACAGCGGCGTGAGCGCCATCGAAATGATGACCACCGCGACCAGGACCGCGGCCAGGTGCGCATCGAAGATGCCCGCTGCGGCTGCCGCTCCATACAGCACAAAGGCGAATTCGCCGCCCTGCGCCAGCAGCGCGGCGCGCGTGAGCGCCTCGGCATGGCTGGCGCGCAGCATGCGCGCGACCAGGTAGACCCCGACCGATTTGACCAGCATGAACACAAGCACGCCGGCCAGGATCAGTTGCCATTCGCGCGCCACGGCGGCCAGGTCCAGCGACATGCCGACGCCGAGGAAAAACAGGCCCAGCAGGATGCCGCGGAAGGGTTCGACCTCGGCTTCCAGCTGGTGGCGGAAGGTGGACTCGGACAACAGCACCCCCGCGAGGAAAGCGCCCATGGCCATGGACAGGCCACCCAGCTCCATCAGCAGGGCCGCGCCCAGCACCACCAGCAAGGCGGCGGCCGTCATGACTTCGCGCGCGTGCGCCGTGGCCAGCAGCCGGAACAGCGGGTTGAGCAGCCAGCGGCCGGCCGCCAGCAGCGCCAGCACGCAGCCGAGCGCGATGCCGGCCTGCAGCCAGGGATCGCCATGTTCGGTGCCGGCCGGCGCCAGCAGCGCCACCAGGGCCAGCAATGGCACGATGGCCAGGTCTTCGAGCAGCAGGATCGATACGATGCGCTGGCCCTGGGCGCTGGCGGTTTCATCGCGCTCGGCCAGGATCTGCATGACGATGGCGGTGGAGGACAACACGAACCCCATTGCCGCCATGAAGGCCGCCGGCCCTGACAAGCCGGCGGCCAGGCCGACCGCCGTCAGCAGCGCGCCGCAGGCCAGCACCTGGGCCACGCCCAGGCCGAAGATTTCGCCACGCAGCTTCCATAGCCGCGACGGCTGCATTTCCAGGCCGATGATGAACAGGAACATCACCACGCCCAGCTCGGCCACGTGCAGGATGGCGCCCGGATCGGAGAACCAGCCGATGCCGAACGGGCCGATAGCCAGCCCGGCGGCCAGGTAGCCCAGGACGGATCCCAGTCCGAGGCGCTTGAACAGGGGCACCGCCACCACCGCGGCCCCCAGCAGAACGACGACGTTGACGAGCTGGTTGCCTTCTGCGGGCAGGGACATGGGCGGGCTCCTGGATGGCCTGTCGCGGCGCGCTATCAGTCTTCGCGGAACTGCATGTTGTAGAGCGAGGCGTACAGGCCGTTGGCGGCCAGCAATTCGGCGTGGGGGCCCTGCTCGACGATCTTGCCGGCGTCCAGCACGATGATGCGGTCGGCGTTCTGCACCGTCGACAGGCGGTGCGCGATGACCAGCGTGGTGCGGCCCTTCATCAGGCGTTCGAGCGAGGCCTGCACCTGGCGTTCGGACTCGTTGTCGAGCGCCGAGGTGGCCTCGTCCAGGATCAGGATGGGTGCGTTCTTGATCAGGGCGCGGGCGATCGCCAGGCGCTGGCGCTGGCCGCCGGACAGGCGCGCGGCGTTTTCGCCGACCAGGGTGTTGATGCCCTGCGGCAGGCCTTCGACGAAATCCAGCAGGTTGGCGGCGGCCAGGGCATCGCGCACCTGCTGCTCGCTGGCCTCGCCCAGCGCGCCATAGCCGACGTTGGCGGCAATGCTGTCGTCGAACAGCACCACGTCCTGGCTGACCAGCGACAGGTGCGAACGCAGGCTGCGCAGCTTCAGGTCGTTGATCGGCACGTCGTCGACATAGATGGCGCCGCTGTCGGCCAGCACGAAGCGCGGCAGCATATTGACCAGCGTGGTCTTGCCGCTGCCGGAGCGGCCCACCAGGGCCACGGTCTGGCCGGGCTCGACCACGAACGACACGTCGTTGACGGTGTCGCGGTCGGCGTCGGAAAAGCGGTGGGTGACGTTGCGGAATTCGACCTTGCCGCGCACCGGCTCGGGCAGCTCGCGCGTGCCGGTGTCGCTCTCGGGCACCTGGTCGATGAGCGTGAACACGCTTTCGGCCGACACCAGCATCTTCTGCATGCGGGCGGCCAGATTGGTCAGGCGCTTGATGGGATCGAAGATCTGGGCCAGCGCGGCCATGAAGGAAGCGAAGCTGCCGACCGTGAGCGAGCCGTTGTTGGCCTGGCCCAGGGCCACGGCGATGACCGCGCCCACCGAGATCGAGATGCACACCTGGGTCAGGGGCGTCAGGGCGGCGTCGGCAGTGGCGGTGCGCATGGCGAAGCGGCGCAGGCGGCTGCTGACGAAATCGAAGCGGCCGCGCTCGACCTCGTAACCGTCGAACAGCTTGATGACGCGCTGGCCATCGATGCCCTCGCTGACCACGCGGGTCAGTTCGGCGTTCATGTTGACGGTATCGCGGTTGATGCGGCGCAGACGCTTGATGAAGGTGCGCGCGATCAGCACCGAGACCGGCAGCATGATCAGGATGATCAGGGTCAGAACCCAAGAGGTGTACAGCAGCACACAGATCAGGGCGATGACCACCAGGGTTTCCCGCACCAGCACCGTGATGACGTCGGTGGCGTAGCCGGTGACGTTGCCGGCGTCGATCGTGAAGCGGTTCAACAGGCGGCCTGTGTCGCCGCGCTTGAAATCGGCGTCGGGCAGGCCCAGCAGGCGCTCGAACATGTCGCGCCGCATGCCCAGCAAGACGTTGTTGGCCACCCAGGCCAGCAGGTAGTCACTGAAGAAATTGCAGACGCCGCGCACGAAGATCAGGCCGATCACCGCCAGCGGCAGGGCCCAGACATAGTAGGGTTTGGCGCCCGAGAAGCCATCGTCCAGCAAGGGCTTCATGATGACGGCCAACGTGGGTTGCGTGGCGGCGGCGCCGGCCATCAGCAGCGTCGCCAGCACCAGCCCCTTCCAGTAGGAGCCGACCCGGCTATAGATACGGCTCCAGAGTTCAGCTCGGACGGGCTGGGAGCCCGCGGGCGCGTTGCGTGCGGCAGAATTCAATGGAATCACTCGCTTTTATACAATTGTGCCCCGGATTGTACTGGCTACGCGTTGTCACGCGAGGCCGGGCGTCCCCCTTTCAGCCCCTATCGCACGCCGCGCCCGCCCATGTCCGAAATCAGTTGCCTCTACGTCCGCTTGCCGAATTGGGTCGGTGATGTCTGCATGAGCCTGCCCAGCCTGCGCGCCTTGCAGGCCGCCGGCCTGCCCCTGGTGATCTGTGCCCGCCCCTGGGCCCGGGATCTTCTGGAGGGCATCGAAAAACAGCAGTTCCTGCCGATGTTGGGAAAATTAGGGCCAGATAGAGCCACCGTCGCCGCGCATCGCCGCACCCTGGGCGCGGGTGCCCGCCATGTCCGCGGCCTGCTGCTGCCGGATTCGCTCTCCAGCGCCCTGGTGTTCCGCCTGGCGGGCGTGCCCTCGGCCGGCTACCGCGACGACGGCCGCAGTTTCCTGCTGCGCTGGCCGGTAACCAAGCCAGAGGCGGCGCTGCACGCGGTACAGGCCTGGCATCATCTGACGCGCGCGGCGCTGGGCCGCTGGGGATTGCCGGCCGGCCCCGCCGAACCGGGCCCGACGCTGGACCTGCCGCTGACGCCGGCCCACCAGGACGCGGCGGCGCTGGCGCTGGAAGCGGCCGGCCTGGCCGGCCAGCGTTTCGTGCTGATCGCCCCGACCGCGACCGGCCTGCACAAGGGCAAGGTCAAGGTATGGCCAGGATTCGATACACTTACCCGGGCACTGCAGGCACGGGGCCATACCGTGGTAATGTGCCCCCCTCCGGCGGAGACCGACGAAGCCCGGCGCAATGCGCCCACGGCGCAGTTGCTGGCCCCGCTCTCGCTGGGCGCGTTTGCCGCACTGACGGCGCGCGCGGCGTTGGTGATTTGCAACGACTCGGGCGTCTCGCACGTCGCCGCGGCGGCAGGCGCCCGGGAGCTGACCTTGTTCGGCGTCACCCGTCCCGGCCGCACCGGCCCATGGTCGCCCCGGGCGGTATGCGTCGGCTCGGAGACGGCCTGGCCGTCCAACGCGCTGGTCGAGCAGCAGGCCTGTCAGTTGCTCGATCGCTTGCCGTAAACGGATTGTTTTGACATGACCCTTTCGAGCTATCTCACGAACCTGATCATTCCGTTCAACCTGTGCCTGACCCTGGTGGTGCTAGGCCTGGTGCTGGGCCTGTTCCGGCTGCGCAAGACCGGCGGCGCCCTGATCGTCGCCGGCCTGCTATGGGCGCTGGCGTGGTCGCTGCCCGTCACTTCGTTGTGGCTGGGCGGCGCGCTGGAAGGCCGCTATCCGCACCTGCCGCCGGCCGAATCCCCCACGGCCGACGCCATCGTGGTGCTGGGCGGCAACACTGCCAACGGCCGGGCCAACTGGTTTCTGCCCTACGACAAGGACACCGCCGTGGTGCGCGTGGACACGGCGGCGCAGCTGTACCTGGCCGGCCGCGCGCCCAAGGTGGTGCTGTCCGGCGGTGCGCTCGAAGGCGACGTCAGCGAGGCCCGCGGCATGGCCCACGCGATCCGCCAGCAAGGCGTGCCGGAATCCGCACTGATCCTGGAGAACGCCAGCCGCACGACTTACGAGAACGCGGCCCTGACCGAGGACCAGCTCAAGGCGCGCGGCATCGGCAAGGTGCTGCTGGTGACCTCGGCTCTGCATATGCCGCGCGCCATGGCGGCGTTTTCCAAGCAGGGCGTGGTGGCCATCGCCGCCCCCGCCCCGCCACAGATCGTGCCGCCCGCCGACGGTTCGCTGAACCGCTGGCTGCCCGACCAGCGCACCTTCGACGCCAGCCGCTCCATCATCAAGGAATACGCCGGCCTGTTCGTCTACTGGCTGCGCGGGTGGGTCTGACCATGACGGCGGCGCTGGCCTGCCGGCCGGGTTGCGGCGCCTGTTGCATCGCGCCATCGATCACCCGGCCAATACCGGGCATGCCGGATGGCAAGCCCGCGGGCGTGCCCTGTATCCAGCTGCTGCCGGACATGCGTTGCGCCCTCTTCGGGCACCCCTCGCGGCCGGATTTCTGCGGCGGGCTGCAGGCCCAGGCCGAGATGTGCGGCGCCGACCGGGAGTACGCGATCCACTGGCTGGACGCGCTGGAGCGGGCCACCGCGCCGGCCAGCCACTGAGCAGAAACGGGACCTCGCGGTCCCGTTTCTGCTTTACCGACCCGGCACGGCACCTTAGCCGCGCTCGGCCAGCACCGCCCGGTACAGGTCCTCGTAGCGCGCCGCCACCGTTTCCCAGCTCTGGTCGCGGGCGATGGCCAGGCCGCGTTCGGACAGGGCCGCGCGCAACTCGGGTTCGTCGCCCAGGCGTTGCAGGGCCTGGGCCAGTTGGGCGCCATCACGCGGATCCTGCAAGATCAGCGCATCCTTGCCCGCCGACAGGTACTGGGCGAAGCCGCAATAGGCGGGCGAGCTGACCACCACCGGCAACCCGTGCGACATGGCTTCCAGCGGCGCCATGGCGTAGCTGTCGTTGAGCGTGGGGTGGGCATAGATATCGGCGGCCGCGAAATAGCGCGCGACGTCCGGCGTGGGGTCGATCAGCGCGACGCGGCTGGCGACCGCGCCGGCGTTGCGCACCCGGTCACGGGTGGCCGCGTCGGCGCCCACCACCAGCAGGCGGTACTGCGCCGGCAGCAGCGCCAGCGCGTCGAGCAGCGCCGGCAGGCCCTTGCGCAGCGGGTTGCGCGCCACCAGCAGGCAGCCGATGGTCGCGGCGTCCCAGCCGACCTGCGCCCGGGTGGCGGCGCGGGCCGCCGCAGCGTCGGGCCCTGGCAGCTTGACGCCGGGCGCGATGATGTCGACCGGCAACTGCGGGCCGTAGCTGCGATGCAGCTGGTCCATGATGAGGCCCGACACCGCCACCACGCGACGCGCGGGCGCGCGGCGCACGCGGAATTTCTCGAGCAGCAGATAGGTGGCCAGGCGCGGGCTGAGCCAGGCGAGCACGCGCTTGAGCGGCTTGACCCGGGTCAGGCGGTTGTAGCGCACCGGCGTGACGTGCATGACCTGGATTTCGCCGGCCCAGCCGTTCATGTGCGAATGCACGATGTCGAAGTGGCCGCGCGTGAGACGGTCGGCCCGCCAGGCGAAATACAGCACCCGCATCCAGCTCGGCAGCCAGCCGGGAAAGCGCACCGGCAGGAAGGGAAACGGCAGGTCGCTGTCGAAGTCGCGTGCCACCACGGATACATCGTGCCGCTGGCCAAGCACGCGCATCAGCTCGACGCCGTAGGCTTCGGCGCCGCCGAAGCGGTTGCCGAAGCGGTCGACCAGCAGTGCGATGCGCAGCCGCCGTTCAGCCGCGCCCGCGCTTGTCTTCATAGCGGGTCAGGCATTTCTGCAGGAAACGGAAGATGCCGGTCGAGCGCGACACCGTCACGCGCGGCAAGCCGAAGGGATCGTCGCTGGCGTTGGCCAGGCCGCGCCGGGTGATCGTGGCGTTGTCATAGCCCGCCTCGCGCGCCATGACCAGGTGTTCCGGGCCATGATCGCCGTAGGGATAACAGAAGGCGGTGACGGGCGCGCCCAGCGCCTGTTCCAGCACGTCCTTGGACTCGACCATCTGGCGGCGCGCCTCGTCGGGCGTCATCTCGGGCAGATGAACGTGGTCCAGGGTATGCGACCCGACTTCGTGGCCGGACGCGGCCCATTGGCGCATTTCGTCGATCGTCATGAGCGGCGAGAACGGAATGCCGATCTTGGCGTCCCAGACGTTGCCGCCGTCGAACTGATTGGCCACCAGGTAGTTGGTGGCCGTGAACCCCAGTTCGTCGAGCACCGGCATGGCGTTCTGGACCACATTGCGGTAGCCGTCATCGAAGGTCACGCCAAACACCTTGCCGCGGCGTTCGCCCCGCACGTAGGGCATGACGTCGCGCATCGACAGGCCTCGGTAGCCCAGGCGGCGCATCCAGCGCATCTGGCGTGCGAAATCGTCCGGATGCACCGTCAGGCCGCGGAACGGCGTGCCCTTGGGATTGGGCTCGCCGATCTGGTGGTACATGAGAATTGGGATAGACATGGCGCGATTATAAGGGCTCAGTGTCCGCCCAATGTACGCTGGTAGACGTCGACCGTGGCTTGCGCGAAACGCGCCAGGTTGAAGTCGCGCTCGGCGGTCTGGCGGGCATTCGCGCCCATGGCACGGACCCGCGCGGGATCGTCGAGCATGAGGCGCAGGCGCGCGGTCATGGCGGCCACGTCGCGCACCGGCACGATCCAGCCATCGACGCCGTCGGTGACGTTTTCGGGCAGGCCGCCGGCGTCGGTCACCAGCGCGGGCAGGCCCAGGCCCATGATCTCGCGGCAGGCGAACGACAGGGCCTCGCGGTACGACAGCACGAAGCCGGCGTGGCACGCGGCCAGGGCCGCGCGCACATCGTCGAGCAAGCCGGGAAAGCGCACCTGGTCGATCATGCCCAGTTCGCGCACGCGGTCGAGCTTGGCTTCGGACGGCGGGTCGCCGGCCACCAGCAGCAGCACGCGTTGCTTGTCGCCCGGCGGCAGCGCCGCCACCGCAGCCACCAGGTCGAGCCAGCCCTTGTCGTAGTCGGTGCCGCCGGCGCTGCCCAGCAGCAACTTGCCGTGCCAATCCGGGCCGAAAAAGATCTCGCGCAGCTTGTCCAGGCTGTCAGGCGCCGGCGGCGCGAAAAAGCGCGTGTCGATGCCGTGGCGAATGGTGGTGATCGGCCGCTTGCGGTAAGGCGAATCGGACAGCAGGCGGTGGATGTAGTCGCTGACGGCGATGCTGTGGTCGGTGGCCAGCGCCACCCGCAGCTTGTGGCCGACGCTGGTGACCGGGTGATCGTTGTGCTTGGTGAACACGATGCGCGGGCGGCGCGCCAGGGCCAGCGTGGCCAGCATGACCTGCTTGTGATCGGCCGAGCCGTTGGCGTGGATGATATCGAAGCGGCCGTCCTTGATCAGGCGGCGCAGCCGGGCGCGGTCCTTGAACCAGGACGAGGGCCGCGTCGTGTAGCGCATATCGACCACCGTCACGCCCGGGATGGCCTTGGCGTAGCGGTGCAGGCGGCTGGTGGCGGGCGCGGCGACCGTGATCTGGTGTTCCGCAGCCAGGGCGCGGGCCAGATTGATGATATAGGTGACGTGCCCACCGCCATTGCCGGCGTGGAAGTTGGTATAGAGGATTCTCACTTGTTCTTCTCGGCCAGGAACATCAGCTTCGAATAACGGAAGAAACTGCCCGCCGCGGCCGTCACCGCCAGCACCAGGCCATGGCGGCCGTCCAGGAAGCCGCGCCGGATCAGGTAGATGCGCACGAAAGTCCAGAAGCTGTGTCCCAGCGCGCCGAAGACGCCGGTGCGCTTGCCCTTGGCGTACATCATGGCGGCGGCATCGGAGGAATAGCGGTTGATCTTGGTGACCAGCGCATCGAGGTTGTCGTACGGGTAATGCTGGAAGTAGCCCTTGAGCTGCAGCGGCGGCTGGCCGTTGGCCGGGACCACGCGTTCGTGCACGGCGGCATCGTTGAAGCGCGCCGTACCCCGCTTGAACAGGCGCAGCACGTAGTCCGGCCACCAGCCGCTGTGGCGGATGTCGCGGCCGCAGAAGTTCGACAGGCGGGCGATTTCGTAGGCGTCGGCGCGCGGCGCGGCCAGCGTGTCCTGGATTTCACGCGCCAGTTCGGGCGTGACGCGCTCGTCGGCGTCGATCGACAGCACCCAATCGCCGGTGGCCAGGTCGAGCGCGCGGTTCTTCTGCGGACCGAAGCCGGGCCAGTCGGACGTCACCTCGACGCGCGCGCCGAGCGCCCGCGCCAGCTCCACCGTGCCGTCGGTGCTGCCCGAATCCACCACGATGAATTCGTCGGCGAAGGCGACCGACTTGAGACACTCGGCGATATTGGCCGCTTCGTTCTTGGTGATGACTATGACAGATAACTTCATCCGCGATTCCTAAGACGCTTTTTCCAGGCCTTCCAGGCGTGATAGCGCGGTCCCCAGAAGGGATCGCGCGACAGCCAGATGCGCCGGTTCAACCAGGTGCCGCCCTGGTTGCGCACCGCGAAGCGGTAGATGTGGCCGGGGTCGGCGCCTGGGGTGTTCTGGCCGAAAGGGTCGGTAGTGTACAAGTGGTGAAAGCCTGCCTGCCTGGCGACTGCCACGTAGTCGGCGTCGAAATAGCCCTGCGGCCAGCACAGATGATCGCTGACCGCGCCCAGGCGCCGCGCCAGCGTCTCGCGCGAATCAGACAGCTCCTGGACGATATGGGCCCGCTTGGCTTCGGTATCGGCGCCGCAGACCTTGTCCCAGCGCGTATGCGTGTGGGTGTGCGAATGGAATTCGAAGGTGCCGGCGGCCCGCATCGCCTCGATCTCGCTCCAGCGCAGCATGACATCGTCGCCACGGCCCTGGGCGATCAGCTCTTTGCTGGCGCCGTGGTCGGGCGTGGCCGGCAGCGGCAAGCCCTGCCCCGCGTGCGGACGCACCGGGCCGTCGCCGATCCAGCCGGTGATGGTGAACAGCACGGCGCGCATGCCGTAACGCGCCAGCACCGGATGGGCGTGGACCCAGTTGTTGAGATAGCCGTCGTCGAAGGTGATCAGCACCGAACGCTCGGGGGCCGGCGCGCCGGCCAGGTAGGCGGCGAACTGCTCGGTGGACAGCGACTGGTAGCCAGCCCGCGCCAGGCGCGCAATCTGGGCCTCGAACACGTCGGGCATGGCGTTGATCATGCCGCCGGCCGGCGTGACGTGGTGGTACATCAGCACCGGAACATTGGGCGCGTTCATCCGCGCCGCTCCGCCAGCCAGCGGGCGTAGACGGCCTCAGTGGTCTCGGCCAGGCGGGCGGGCGAGAACACGCCCTCTTCCCAGACCATCTTGCGGCCGGCCTCGCCCATGCGCTGGCGCAGCCCGGCGTCATCGATCAATTGTTCAAGCGCAGCGGTGAGCGCGGCCGGGTCCTTGGGCGGCACCAGGATGCCGGTTTCGCCGTCGCGGAACATCTCGGAGACGCCGCCGACGTCGGTGCCGATGACCGGCAGGCCACTGGCCTGCGCTTCGACGTAGACGGTGCCGGAGGCCTCCTGCTGGGTCGCCAGCGCGAACAGGTCACAGCCGGCCAGCAGGTTGGGCACGTCGCGGCGCATGCCCATCAGGTGGATGCGGTCGGCCAGGCCGCGTTCGGTCACATAGGCCTGGGTCTGCTCGAACACCGGCGACCCGCCGCCCACGAACACCAGGTGCAGCTTGGGCCGGGTGGCCATCAGCGGCGCGATGGCGTCGATCAGGTCCTTGTGGCCCTTGGTGGCGCGCATCACGGCGACACAGCCGACCACCACGTCATCCGGCGCCAGCCCGAGCTCTTCGCGCAAGGTCGAGTGTTCGACCGGCGGCGGCAACACGATGGGCGAGTAGACGGTGGCAATGTGGCTGGCCGGCACGCCGCGCGCGATCAGGTGCTCGCGCACGTGGTCGCTGACAGTGGTGACGCGGTGCGGCAGGCGCGTGTACGACCAGAGCGAGCCGACCTTGTTGGACAGGTGGCGGGTGCGCACGATCAGCGGCGTGCCCGCCAGGCGGCCGGCAGCCGCGGCGATGACGGTGTCGCGCCGGCTGTGGGTATTGAGCACGTCGAAGCGGCCTTCGCGCAGGATCTGGCGGATGGCGACGACGCCCTTGAGGTAGTTGAGCGGCCCGTCCATCTCCAGCGTGTGGACGGTGAAGCCGGCGTCCGACAGGCGCTCGGCCAGCAGCGCGCTGGGCTGACAGATGGCTTCGAGGTGATGGCCACGCGCGCGCATGGCGTTCATTTCCTTGAAGATGCGGCCTTCCTGGCCGCCGAAGCTGGTGGCCGCTTCCGAGTGGACGATGCGCATCAGTAGGTGACCTCCACGCCGTTCGGCTTGGTCCAGGCGTTCAAGTTCTCGAGCAGCGTGTCGGCCATGCGCACGCGCCATTCCTCACCCAGCCGCACGGTGCAGAGGAAGTTGTTCTTGGTGTAGACGATGTCCACCGGCACGCCAGGGATGCCGTTCTCGGGTTCGGCGCGGAACGGGTTGAGCATCTGGCGCAGGCGCGCGGCGTCGGCACCGCCATTGAGCTTGACGCGCAGCGACTTGGCGCGCGCCTCGCGCGCCAGCTGCAGGTCGTACAACTGCTCGGCAACAATGCGCATGCCGCCGGAGTATTCGTCGTTGCTGACCTTGCCCTGGACGATGACCAATTGGTCTTCACGCAACCGGCCGCGGTGCTTTTCGTAAAGCTCGTTGAACACCGAGATCTCGACTTGCGCGGTGCCGTCGTCGAGTACCGCGAACACCATCTTGCCGCGCCGCGTCATCATGACGCGCACGCTGGCCAGCACGCCGCACATCCATTGCAGGTCGCGCTGCGGCTCGACCCGCGCCAGTTGCATCGGCACGATCTGGCGCACTTCGTCGCGCCAGGCGTCGAACAGGTGACCGCTGTAGTAGTAGCCCAGCGCCGATTTTTCCTCGGTCAGCTTCTTGTGCAGGTCCCAGGGCGCGACCTTGGCCAGTTCGCCGGCCACCACGTCGCTGCTGTCGTCGCCGAACAGCGAGGACTGGTTGGCGCTGCGCGCGGCCTGCTCGGCCGCTTCCATGGCGGTGGGCACCGAGGCCAGCATGGCGGCGCGGTTCGGTTCGATGGTGTCGAACGCGCCGGCCTTGATCAGGGCCTCGATGGTGCGGCGGTTGACCGCGTGCTTGCTGACGCGACGGCAGAAATCGAACAGGTTCTGGAACGGGCCGCCTTCCTTGCGGGCGCGCAGGATGTCCTCGACCGCGCCCTGGCCGGTGCCCTTGACCGCCCCCAGGCCGTAACGCATGGTGCGCGGCGGCTTGCCCTTTTCGGTGTACTTGTCGGCCACCGGCTCGAAGCGGTAGCCCGAGAAATTGACGTCGGGCGGCAGCACCTCGACGCCGTTGTCCTGGGCGTCGCGGCAGAAGATCTGGACCTTGTCGGTGTCGTCCATGTCGGAGGACATGGTGGCGGCCAGGAATTCGGTCGGGTGATAGGCCTTGAGCCAGGCGGTCTGGTACGAGATCAGCGCGTACGCGGCCGAGTGCGACTTGTTGAAGCCGTAGCCCGCGAACTTCTCCATCAGGTCGAACAGCTTGACCGCGAGGTCCGGATCGTGGCCCTTTTCCTTGGCGCCCTTCTCGAACAGCTCGCGGTGCTTGGCCATTTCCTCGGGCTTTTTCTTGCCCATGGCGCGGCGCAGCAGGTCGGCGCCGCCCAGCGAGTAGCCGCCGATGATCTGCGAGATCAGCATCACCTGTTCCTGGTAGACGATGACCCCGTAGGTGCTTTTTAGCGTGCTCTCCAGGTCGTTGTGGAAGTAGTCCACCGCGGCGCGGCCATGCTTGCGGTTGACGAAGTCGTCCACCATGCCCGATTCCAGCGGCCCCGGACGGTACAGGGCCAGCATGGCGATGATGTCTTCGAAGGTGTTGGGCCGCAGCTTCTTGAGCAGTTCCTTCATGCCGCGCGATTCCAGCTGGAACACCGCGGTGGTGTTGGCATCGCACAGGATCTTGTAGGCGGCCGGATCGTCCAGGCTGAGCGCCATGACGTCGAAGTCGCGCTTGTCCGCGTTGAACTGGCGCACGTAGCGCACCGCCCAGTCCAGGATGGTCAGGTTGCGCAGGCCCAGAAAGTCGAACTTGACCAGGCCGGCGGCTTCGACGTCGTCCTTGTCGAACTGCGAGACGGCGCTGTTCTCCTGTCCCGGCTGGCAATACAGCGGGCAGAAGTCGGTGAGCTTGCCGGGCGCGATCAGCACGCCGCCGGCGTGCATGCCGATGTTGCGGGTCAGCCCTTCGAGCGGCTTGGCCAGGTCGACCAGCGCGCGCACTTCCTCTTCCTGCTCGTAGCGGTCCTTGAAGGCCGGCTCATCCTTCAGGGTGCGTTCGAGCGTCCACGGATCCATCGGGTTGAACGGGATCAGCTTGGACAGGCCGTCGCAGAACATGTAGGGCATGTCCAGCACCCGGCCGGCGTCGCGCACCACCGCCTTGGCGCCGAGCGTGCCGAAGGTGGCGATCTGGCTGACGGCGGCGCGGCCGTACTTTTCCTTGACGTAGTCGATGACGCGTTCGCGGTTGTCCTGGCAGAAGTCGATATCGAAGTCGGGCATCGAGACCCGCTCAGGATTCAGGAAGCGCTCGAACAGCAAGTCGTAGCGGATCGGGTCCAGGTCGGTGATGCCCAGCGCGTACGCCACCAGCGAACCGGCGCCCGAGCCCCGGCCCGGGCCGACCGGCACGCCATTGTTCTTGCCCCAGTTGATGAAGTCCTGCACGATCAGGAAGTAGCCCGGGAAACCCATCTGGATGATGGTCTTGCATTCCCAGCGCAGGCGCTCGTAGTACTGCTCGCGCTTGGACTCGCGCTCGGCCTCGTCCGGGAACAGGAACGCCAGGCGTTTTTCCAGGCCCTCTTCGGACAACTGCACCAGGTAGTCGTCCAGCGACACGCCGTCGGGCGTGGGGAAGTTGGGCAGGCGCGGCTTGCCCAGCACCAGGCTGAGGTTGCAGCGCTTGGCGATCTCGACCGTGTTGGCCAACGCCGAGGGCACGTCGGCGAAGCGGCGCGCCATTTCCTCGGAGCTGAGCAGGTACTGTTCCTTGGTGAAACGGCGCACGCGGCGCGGGTTCGCCAGGATCTCGCCTTCGGCGATGCAGACGCGGGCCTCATGCGCCTGGAATTCGTATTCGTCCAGGAACTGCACCGGATGCGTGGCCACCACCGGCAGGCCGGCCTCGGCCGCCAGGCGCATGGCGGCCTGGGTGTAGGCTTCGTCGCCGTCCATGCCGGCGCGCTGCAGTTCGATGTAATAGCTGCCCGGGAACAGGTGCGCCCACTGGCGCGCCAGCGCCAGCGCCGACACCGCGTTGCCGGCATCCAGCGCCTGGCCGACGTCGCCGCCGCGGCCGCCGGACAGCACGATCAGGCCGTCCTGGCCCTGCAGCCATTCGCGGCGGATTTCGGCGCGGCCCTTGCCCTGGTTGGTCAGGAACGCACGCGACAGCAGTTCGCACAGGTTCAGGTAGCCCTGGTGGTTGCGCACCAGCAGCAGGATGCGGAACGGCTTGGCGGGATCCTCGTCGTTGCTCAACCAGACGTCACAGCCGGCGATGGGCTTGATGCCGGCGCTGCGCGCGCCCTTGTAGAACTTGATCAGGCCGAACAGATTCGACAGATCGGTCAGGGCGACGGCCGGCTGGCCGTGCTTGGCGACGCGCTTGATGAGGTCAGGGATGCGCACGATGCCGTCCACCACCGAGAACTCGGAGTGAACGCGCAGGTGGACAAATGGGGACGGGTTTGTTACGGCTTCGGACATAGCAGGAATTGTACCTAGTCGGAGGGCCGAAAAGCGCCCGTTGGCCGATTGCGCCGACACCCGCCGGGCGACCCTGTGTAACAATAGACGATTGCCCCTGATCATCCGTCGCAGGACGAGATTTACGTATGAAATGGCTGATACCCGGGATCTGGCTCGCCGCCATCCTGTTCGCGCACTTCCGCGGCCGCGTCAAGCTGCCGCTGGGCCGGCAATTGCTGGACCACTCGGTGCTGCTCGCGCCGGTCAATGCCTTCATGGTGCTGACCTCGCGGGTGCCGTCCACGCCCTACCTGACCACCAGCGAGATCGCCGAACTCAAGGTGCTGGACGACAACTGGGAAACGATCCGCGACGAGGCCCTGCAGATGGCCGAGATGCGCCGCATCAAGGCGGCCGACAGCCACAACGACATCGGCTTCAATTCGTTCTTCAAGTACGGCTGGAAGCGCTTCTACCTGAAATGGTATGACGCCCGCCACCCGTCGGCCGAGGAGCTCTGCCCCAAGACGGTGGCCATCCTGAAGACGCTGCCCAAGGTCAAGGCGGCCATGTTCGCCGAGCTGCCGCCGGGCGGCAAGCTCAACCCCCACCGCGACCCGTTCGCCGGCTCGCTGCGCTACCACCTGGGACTGGCCACGCCCAACGACGACCGCTGCCACATCATCGTCGACGGCGAATCGTACAGCTGGCGCGACGGCGAAAGCGTGGTGTTCGACGAGACCTACGTGCACGAAGCCTACAATCACACCGAGCAGAACCGCATCATCCTGTTCTGCGACGTCGAGCGGCCGCTCAAGTGGGGCTGGGCCGAAGCCTTCAACCGTTGGTTCGGCCGCGTGGTGATGTCGGCGGCCAGCTCGCCCAACGACGGCGGCGACCAGACCGGCGCCATCAACAAGCTGACCCACGCGCACTGGGTCATCGACCAGAAGCGCAAGGCCTTCAAGGCCTGGAACCGCACCGCCTACAAGGCCACCAAGTACGGCCTGATCATCCTGGTGATCGCGGGCTTCATCGCCCTGTAAGCGCTTGCGGCGGCGGGCCGGGCGAAACCGGCCCCGCCGCCCTAGCCGGCATCGCGCGGCGGCAGGCTCAACAGGCCGGTGTGGTAGTCGTAACCATAGATATCGCCATAGCGGCCCCATTCCACCGCGATCTTCAGGACCCGCTCGGCCTCGTCGGGCTTGAGGAATTCCTCCATCGAATCCAGGAAGTCCTTTTCCGGCAGCGTACCGGTGGGCTCCTGTTCCAGGCTGTGGCGGATGTGCGCGGCCAGCGGCACGTGCGCCAGCAACTGGCGGCCGAAGATGGCCTGCTTCTGCCCCTGGTCGGCTTGCACGTAGCGCTGGCCCAGCGGTGTCAGGAAAATATCGCCCTTGTCGATCTGCGCCAGGCCGAACAGCCCCAGCGCCTCGCACGCCGGCAGCAGGTCATCGTCGGCGATCTCGGCTTCCTGGGCCAGCTTGGGCAGGTCGGCGCGGCCATGGAATGGCGCCTCGGCCAGCACGTCCAGCACGCCCTCCATGCGTTCGACCTCGGTGTGCGGAAAGCGGTAGCCCAGGCCCTGCTGGCGCGGGGTCGGCATGTCGTGCGCCGGCCGCTGCGTCATCAGGGCGTAGACCTCGTCGATCAGCGCCCGCACCTGCGGCGAATCGGGGTTGCGCGGCCGCGGCAGGCCGATCTGGACCTGGCTGCGGATGCGGCCGGGGTCGCTGGAAAAGATGATGATGCGATCGGCCATCATCACCGCTTCCTCGATATTGTGCGACACGATCAGGATGCCCTTGGTCGAGATACGGCTCTCGTCCCACAATTCGAGCATGTCGTCGCGCAGCGTTTCGCCGGTCAGCACGTCCAGGGCCGAGAAGGCCTCGTCCATCAACAGCACATCGGGATTCATGACCAGAGCGCGGGCGATGCCGACACGCTGGCGCATGCCGCCGGACAGCTCGCGCGGCAACGCCCCGCCGAACCCCCCCAGGCCCATCAGGTCCAGCACGGCATCGGCGCGGCTGGCGCGCTCGGCCGGCGCCACGCCCTGCGCCTCCAGCCCCAGCTCGACGTTCTGCTGCGCGGTCAGCCAGGGAAACAGCGCGAACGACTGGAACACCATGGTGATGCCGGCGGCCGGGCCATACACCGGCTGGCCGCGATACGTGACCGTCCCCTGGTCGGCGTTGACCAGCCCCGCCATGATGCGCAGCAGGGTCGACTTGCCCGAGCCGGACTTGCCCAGCAGCGCCACGATCTCACCCTCGCGCAGGGTGAAATCGACCTGTTCCAGCACATTGCGCGCGGTGCCGTCGGCGGCGCGGAACGACTTGCCGACGCCGTGCAGTTCGATCAGGACATTGGAATGCATGAAGACTCCTACCGGCCGCGGTCTTCGGCCAGCACATACAGTTTGCGCCAGAAAAACCGGTTCAACAGCATGACAAAGACGCACATGACGCCGATGCCGAGCGCGATGCGGTGGAAATCGCCCAGTTCGGTCATGCGCTTGATATAGCTGCCCAGGCCGTCGGCCACCAGCGAGGTATTGCCCCAGGACACGTACTCGGCCACGATGCTGGCGTTCCAGGAGCCGCCACTGGCGGTGATGGCGCCGGTGATGAAACTGGGAAACACAGCCGGCAGGTACACCCGGCGCCACAGCAGCCAGCCTTTCAGTCCCAGGTTGCTGGCGGCCAGGCGCAATTCATTGGGGATGGTCGAGGCCCCCGCCACCACGTTGAACAGGATGTACCACTGCGTGCCGAAGATGATCAGCGGGCTGAGCCAGATGTTGGGATTGAGTTTCAACGCCACCATCACGAACACCACGGCCGGGAACAGCAGGTTGACCGGGAATGCCGCCAGGAACTGCGCCACCGCCTGCACCCGCTGCGAATACTTGGGCCGCAGGCCGATCCAGACCGCGACCGGCACCCAGATGGCCGACGCCAGGCCGATCAGCACCATCACCCGCACCAGGGTGATACCGCCCAGCCCGACCACGTGCAGCACCTCGCTCCAACCCACCTGCGCGTGCACGAACACCACCAGCCTGTAGGTGCCCAGCAACGCGGCCGCCGCCAGCAGCGCATCCCAGATGCGGGTCCAACGCGGGTCCGGCGCCTTGGCGCGGGCGCGGATCGAGGTGCCGTCATAGGGCACGCTGAACCAGCCCAGCGCGCGCCGCATGCACACCCAGAACAGATTCGACAGGGCCTGCATCCAGCGGCTGCGGCGGGTCCAGTCCAGCAGCCAGGACTGCTGCGCGACGTCGGCCTGCGATTCCTCGAAGCGGAATTTGTCTGCCCAGGCCAGCAGCGGCCGGAAAAACAGTTGGTCGTAGAGCAGGATGCCGGCCATCATGGCGCCGATGGCCCAGGCGATGGCGCGGCCGTTCTCGGCGTCGATGGCCACCGCGATGTACGAGCCGATGCCGGGCAGCTTGATGTCCTGGCCGGCTACCGAGATGGCCTCGGCCGCCACCAGGAAGAACCAGCCGCCGGACATCGACATCATCATGTTCCACAGCAGCCCTGGCGTCGCGTACGGCAGTTCCAACCGCCAGAAGCGCTGCCAGCCCGACAGCCGGAATACGCGCGCGGCCTCGTTCAATTCGGCCGGCACGGTGCGCATCGACTGGTACAGGCTGAACGCCATGTTCCAGGCCTGCGAGGTGAAGATGGCGAAGACCGCCGCGCACTCGACCCCCAGCAGGTTGCCGGGAAACAGCGCGATGAAGGGCGCGATGGCGATGGCCTGGAATCCCAGGATGGGCACCGATTGCAGGATATCCAGCATCGGGATCATGGCCTTTTCGGCGGTGCGGAACTTGGCCGCGATGGCGGCAAAGACGAAGCTGAACAGCAGCGAGAAGGCCAGCGCCGTGAACATGCGCAGGATGGTGCGCAGCAGGTAGTACGGTAGATAGATCGGGTCGAGCGAGATCGGCAGCGATTCGCCGACGGCGAAAGGCCGGCTCATCTGCGAGGCGCCATAGGCCATGGCCGCCAGCACCCCCAGCACCAGGGGCAGCAGCGCCCAGTCCCAGCGGTTGGGCGAGGAGCGGGACGACGAGGACGGGCGCGTCCGGGGGCTGAAGAGCTCGAACATGTCGGCGATGCTCCAGGGAGCGGGGTGAAGGCCCGCGCATTGGAGCATAACCAGATGACGCGTCACTGAACAGAAAACGACTGAAATCCGGCGGTAATACGGGACGGCTCGCGCCGCCCCGCCGCCGGGCGCCA
Organism: Achromobacter pulmonis; assembly: GCF_021733725.1. NCBI lineage: Bacteria > Pseudomonadati > Pseudomonadota > Betaproteobacteria > Burkholderiales > Alcaligenaceae > Achromobacter > Achromobacter pulmonis. The sequence goes on from NZ_JAIFOT010000002.1 coordinate 24,378, forward strand.
GCAGCGGGGCGAAAAGCCCTATGTGGCCGCCGCCCCTAGCGTTGCAGCGATTCCCAGGACTTCATCAGGCGCTTGACCGACACCGGCATCGGCGTGCGCAGTTCCTGCGCAAACAAGGCCACCCGCAGTTCCTCCAGCAGCCAGCGGAACTCGTCCAGGCGTGGGTCGGACGCCCCCTTCAGCGCCGAGCGGGCCCGCTGGTACTGGGTCAGGAGCGGCGCCATCTCGGCCACCAGCTTGGCATCGCGGGCCGGATCGGCGCGCAGTTTGTCGATGCGCGCCACTGCCGCCTTGAGATAGCGCGGGAAATGCGAAAGCTGGGCGTAGGGGGTGTCGCGGATGAACCATTTGGGCATCAGCGCCCCCAGCTGCTGTTGCAGGTCGGCATAGGCCGCCGCATGCGGCTTGGCCTGCGGCAGCTTGCGCTGCAGGGCGGCGTATTCCGTCAGGACCGCGCCCGCCAGGCGCGCCACTTCCTGCGCCAGCAGGCCCAGCCGCCCCTTGCCTTCGGCCCGGCGCGCCTCGAACTGCTGCGCGTTGACCGGCCAGGGCTCGGCCAGGCAGGCCTGTCCCAGGGCGCAGTCGATGATCTGGTCGCGCAGTTCCTCCTGCGTGCCCAGCGTCATGTAGAGCATGCTGATTTTGGTCAGATCGGCCAGGTTCTTTTCCAGGAACTTGACCTGCTCGCGCAGGCCCAGCCGGAACAGCTTGAGCAGGCCGGCGCGGTGCGCCTTGCGGGCCTCGTCCGGATCGTCGAACACGTCCAGGTCGCAATGCGCGCCGCGGTCGACCAGCGCCGGGTAGCCGATGACCGACTGGCCGCGGCGCTTGATCTCCATGATTTCCGGCAGCGGGCCAAAGGTCCAGGAGGTCAGGTTCTCGTGCGCCAGCGCCTGCGCCACCTGGGTGTCGCTGGCGGCCAGTTGCTGGAAGGTCGCCTGGGCCTGCTTGCCGAACTCGGCGCGCAACTGCGCCAGGTTGCGGCCGGCAGCCAGCATGCGGCCGTGCTCGTCGACCACGCGGAAGTTCATGAACAGGTGCGCGGGCAGCGTCTCGAGCTTGAAGTCGGCGGCGGCCGGGCGCACTTGCACCTGATCCCACATGTCGGCGATGAGCGCGTCCACCAGGCCGGTCTGGGGATCGCCCAGGCGCTCGAACCAGCGGTCGTAGAAGCCGGCCGCGTAGTCGGGCAGCGGCACGCAGTGGCGGCGCAGCTTCTGCGGCAGCGACTTGAGCAGCAGGTGCACCTTTTCCTTGAGCATGCCGGGCACCAGCCATTCGCAGCGCGCCGGATCGATCTGGTTCAGGGCGAACAATGGCACCGCCAGGGTCACGCCGTCGCGCGGCGAACCGGGCTCGAAGTGGTAGTCCAGCGCCATCGACACGCCCTGCCACTCGACCTTCTTGGGAAAGACGTCGGTGGTGACGCCGGCGGCCTCGTGCCGCATCAGTTCGTCGCGCGTCAGCAGCAGCCGGGCAGCGGCGGCCTTGTCGAGCCCGTTGACCCATTTTTCCAGGGTCGCGGTCTGCGAGATGTCGGCCGGCAGCTGGCGGTCGTAGAAGGCGTAGATCAGCTCGTCATCGACCAGGATGTCGGGGCGACGGGTCTGGTGCTCCAGCTTTTCGATGCCGGCGATCAGCTTGCGGTTGTGGGCCACGAAGGCCAGCCGCGTGTCGATTTCGCCCGGCACCAGTGCCTGGCGGATGAAGAGTTCGCGCGCCTCGCGCGGATGCACCCGGCCGTACTGGATGCGGCGGCCGCTGTAGATGGTCAGGCCGTAGAGCGTGGCGCGTTCGTTGGCCACCACCTGGCCGGCCTTCTTTTCCCAGCGCGGGTCCGACCAGTTCTTGCGGATCAGGTGGGCGCCGACCTTTTCCAGCCAGACCGGGTCGATGCGCGCCACGCAACGCGCGTACAGACGGGTGGTCTCGACCAGCTCGGCGGCGACGATCCAGCGTCCGGCCTTCTTCACCAGGCGCGAGCCCGGATGGATGTGGAAGCGGATCTCGCGCGCGCCCTGGTAGTGGCCGCCCTCGTCGCTCTTGAAGCCGATGTTGCCCAGCAGGCCCGACAGCAGCGCCATGTGCAGCTGTTCGTAGGTGGCCTCGGCCTGGTTGACACGCCAGCCCTGCTCGCCGACCAGCGCGGCCAGCTGGGTGTGGACGTCGTGCCACTCGCGCAGCCGGATGGGCGACAGGAAGTTCTGCCGCAACAGGCTCACCAGCTTGCGCTGCGAGGCCTTGTGCTGCACCTGTTCGCCGTACCAGCGCCACAGTTTGAGGAAGGAGATGAATTCGGACTTGTCGTCGGCGAACTTGGCATGCGCGGCTTCGGCCGCCTCGCGCTCCTGCATGGGGCGGTCGCGCGCGTCCTGCACCGACAGCGCCGAGGCGATGATCAGCATTTCCGCCAGGCACTGGTGTTCGCGCGCGGCCAGGATCATGCGGCCGATGCGCGGATCCACCGGCAGCTTGGCCAGCTCTTGGCCGGTCTGCGTCAGGACGAACGAAGCGCCGGTACGGGCGCTGTCGTCGCCGTCGTCGGCCGCGGCCAGCTCGATCGCGCCCAGCTCCTGCAGCAGGTGGTAGCCATCGGCCACGGCGCGCCCGGGCGGCGCTTCGACGAAGGGGAACTGCTCGATGTCGTCGAGCTTGAGCGACTTCATCCGCAGAATCACGGACGCCAGCGAGGATCGCAGCACCTCGGGGTCGGTGAACGGCGCGCGGGCGTTGAAATCGGCCTCGTCATAGAGGCGGATGCAGACGCCCGGACCGACCCGGCCGCAACGGCCGGCGCGCTGGTTGGCCGAGGCGCGGCTGATCGGCTCGATGCGCAGCTGCTCGACCTTGTTGCGCCAGGAATAGCGCTTGATGCGCGCCAGGCCGCTGTCGACCACGAAGCGGATGCCGGGCACGGTCAGCGAGGTTTCCGCCACGTTGGTGGCCAGCACGATGCGGCGCGCGTTGCCGCGCGGATGGAAGATCTGTTCCTGCTCGGCCTGCGACAGGCGCGCGTACAGCGGCAGCACCTCGGTGCCCGCCGGATGGCGCTTGCGCAGCGCTTCGGCCGATTCGCGGATCTCGCGTTCGCCGGGCAGGAACACCAGCACGTCGCCGGGGCCGTGGCGGGCGCATTCGTCGACCGCGTCGACGATGGCGTCGATCAGGTCGCGCTCTTCGTCGCCCGACATGCGTTCGCGGTCGCGGCCGGGCCTGGCGGGCGCCTCGTCCTCGGCGGCTTCCTCGCGCACCGGGCGGTAGCGCACCTCGACCGGGTAGAGCCGGCCCGAAACCTCGATCACCGGCGCCGGCTTGTCCTCGGACGCGGCGAAATGGCGGGCGAAGCGCTCGGCGTCGATGGTGGCCGAGGTGATGATGACCTTCAGGTCGGGCCGGCGCGGCAGCAGCTGCTTCAGATAGCCCAGCAGGAAATCGATGTTCAGGCTGCGTTCGTGCGCCTCGTCGATGATGATGGTGTCATAGCGGCGCAGAAGCGGATCGCGCTGCGACTCGGCCAGCAGGATGCCGTCGGTCATCAGCTTGATCGACGCATTGGGGCCGGTGCGGTCGTTGAAACGCACCTGGTAGCCCACCACCTCGCCCATGGGCGTATTCAGCTCCTCGGCGATGCGCTTGGCCACGGACGTGGCGGCCAGCCGCCGCGGCTGGGTGTGGCCGATCATCTTCTGGCGGCCGCGGCCCAGCTCCAGGCAGATCTTGGGCAATTGGGTGGTCTTGCCCGAGCCGGTCTCGCCGCTCACGATAACCACTTGGTGGCCGGCGATGGCGCGCGCGATCTCCTGGCGCCGCGCGCTGACGGGCAGGTCTTCGGGGTAGGTCACGACGGGAATGGGCCGCTCGGGGCGGGGCGCCTGGCGCGCCGCAGGGGCCGCGGCGCCGGCGCGCGGCTTGCCCGAGGCCCGGGTCGGCCCGTCGGCCGGCACGGGCGGCCGCGGGCGGGAGGATTCTGGCATGTACGATTTATCCGGTTAGCTGCCTATTATATAAACGCCCCGCCGCCATATAATTTCGCCACGCCGTCGCGCGACGGCGCGTTGACGCGGCCTGGCGCCGCGTTGTTGCCGACCCTCAGGAATTGCCCCTGCCATCATGCCCGACCTGGAACCAGACACCGTCTCCGCCCTTGAAGCCCCCGAATTCGCCGCTGCCCAGTTCGTCCGATGGTTCCGAGATGTCGCTCCCTATGTGCACGCCTTCCGCGGCAAGACGTTCGTGGTGGCGTTCGGCGGTGAACTGGTGCAGGCCGGGGCGCTGAACGCGCTGGTCCAGGATCTGTCGCTGCTGTCCTCGCTGGGGGTCCGGCTGGTGCTGGTGCACGGCTCGCGCCCCCAGGTCAATGAACAACTGCGCCTGAAGGGTTTCACCCAGCAGTTCGACCGCGGCCTGGCGCCAACCGACGCCGCCGCGCTCGAATGCGCCAAGGAAGCCGCCGGCGAAATCCGCCTGGATATCGAGGCCGCGTTCAGCCAGGGCCTGCCCAACACGCCGATGTCGCACGCGCACATCCGCGTCATTTCGGGCAACTTCGTCACCGCGCGTCCCACCGGCGTGTTGGACGGGATCGATTACAAACACACCGGCCAGGTGCGCAAGATCGACGTCGATGCGCTCAAGTTCGCCATCGAAAAAGGCTCATCGGTGGTGTTGCTGTCGCCGCTGGGCTTCTCGCCCACGGGCGATGCCTTCAACCTGGCCATGGAAGACCTGGCCACCAGCGTGGCCGTGGCGCTGCGCGCCGAAAAGCTGATCTTCCTGTCCAGCGGCCAGGGCGTGCTGAACGACGACGGCTCGGTCGATACCGAACTGGCGCGGGTGGATGCCGACGCGCTGCTGGCCGCGGGGTCGCTCGACGAGGAAACCGGCGCCTACCTGCAATATGCCTCGCTGGCGGTCAAGCGCGGCGTGGCCCGCGCCCACCTGGTGCCGTTCGCGCTGGACGGCAGCGTGCTGCTGGAAATCTTCACCCATGACGGCGTCGGCACCATGGTGGTGGAAGACACGCTGGACGATCTGCGCCCCGCCACGCTGGATGACGTCGGCGCCATCCTCAGCCTGATCGAGCCGCTGGAGGCCGACGGCACGCTGGTGCCGCGCCCGCGCAGCGTGATCGAGCGCGACGTCGAGAACTTCACCGTGCTGGAACACGATGGCGTGATCTACGGTTGCGCCACACTGCACAACTTCCCCGGGGAAAACATGGCCGAGATGGCCTGCCTGATCGTGCATCCGGAATGGCAGGGCTCGGGCGAAGGCGAGATCCTGCTGCGCCACATGGAATCGCGCGCCCGCGCCAGCGGCGCCAAGCGCCTGTTCGTGCTGACCACCCGCACGTCGCACTGGTTCATGAAGCGCGGCTTCGTGCCGGGCGGCATCACCGACCTGCCGCGCGAAAAGCAGAACAACTACAACCGCTCTCGCAACAGCCTGGTGTTCATCAAGAAGCTGTGACGCGCCCACGCCCCAGGCCTGGCCGGGCGGCTACCCGCAGTGCCCGCAGGGGCTTGGCGGCCTTGCGCCGCCAAGCCCGCTAAAATGGCCCATTACCCATTCTTTCCGGCAGCGAACCATGGCCCGTACCATCAACTGTGTGAAATTGAAGCGTGAAGCCGAAGGGCTGGATTTTCCGCCCTACCCCGGCGAACTCGGCACCCGCATCTGGCAGAGCATTTCCAAGGAAGCTTGGGAAGAGTGGAAGCAGGTGCAGACCCGCCTGGTCAACGAAAACCGCCTGAACCTGGCCGACGCCCGCGCCCGCAAGTACCTGCAGCAGCAGATGGAGCGCTTCCTGTTCGAGGACGGCAGTGTCGAAGCCCAGGGCTACGTTCCGCCCTCGGCCTGATTGCGCCACGGCGCGCGACACGCCTCTGCGAAGCCCCTCGCCCGCGAGGGGCTTCGCACTTTCCGGCGGGCTGCCCGAGGGCCGCGCCCAACTTAAGATTCCGCTATTGCAGGCCGTATTAACGCTGTCATGACAGAAGATCCGAGTTCCGTTTCGTCCGCCGACTTTCCCGGAACCATCCGGCGCGCGCTCGCGATCGCCCCCGACCGCAAGCACGGCACGCTGGACGATGTGCGGCACGTCGTCATCCTGATGCAGGAGAACCGGTCTTTCGACCATTACTTCGGCGCCCTGCCGGGCGTGCGCGGCTTTGCCGATCCGCACCGCGTGCCCACCCCGGACGGCGACGTGCTAACCCAGCGCGATGGCAACACGCAGGTCCGCCCCTATGCCCTGCAAGACGAATTCGCCAGCCACGTGCCGGTGGGCTACATCACGCCGCACACCTGGGACGATGCCCAGCGCGCCTGGAACGATGGCCGCATGGACCAATGGTTGGCGGCCAAGCGACGCCTGGGCATGGGCGCCTACCGCCCCGCCGAGCTGCCCTTCCAGACGGCGCTGGCCAATGCCTTCACGCTGTGCGAGGCCTATCACTGCTCGATCCAGGCAGGCACCAATCCGAACCGGCTGTTCCTGTGGACCGGCACCAATGACCCGCAGGGGCGCGCCGGCGGCCCGGCCCTGGTCAACACCCATGACCGCCTCGGCCCGGCCGACCAGGGCTATGGCTGGACCACCTATCCCGAGCGCCTGCACGCCGCCGGCATCGACTGGCGCATCTACCAGGACATGGCGGACAACTTCCATGACAATCCTCTCGCCGGCTTTCGCCAGTACCGCCGCCAGCATGGCGCCGGCCTTGCCGACGCGCCGCTGCGCGACCGAGCCTTGTCCACCCGGACCCTCGACGATCTGGCGCGCGACGTCGACCAGGGCACGCTGCCGCAGGTGTCATGGATCATCGCCCCCGCCGCCGATTCCGAACACCCGGAGGTCTCGTCGCCGCGCCAGGGCGGCGCCTACACCGAACGCGTGCTGGACATCCTGACGCGCAACCCCGCCGTCTGGAGCGGCTGCGTGTTCCTGGTCACCTACGACGAGAACGACTGCTTCTTCGACCACATGCCGCCGCCGGCGCCCCCCGCCCGCAATGCCGCCGGCCAGCCGGGCGGCCTGTCGACAGTGGAACTGGACGGTGAATACCACGACACCCGCCACGGCCCCAGCGCCGCCACCCCGGACGATCCGCCGGCCCTGCATGGGCGCGCCTTCGGCATGGGCCCGCGGGTGCCGATGCTGGTGGTCTCGCCCTGGAGCCGAGGCGGCTGGGTCAATTCGCAGGTGTTCGACCACACCTCGGTGATCCGCTTCCTCGAAGCCCGCTTCGGCGTGATGGAACCCAATATCAGCGCCTGGCGCCGTGCCGTGGCCGGCGACCTGACCTCCGCCTTCGACTTCGCCGGCGATCGCACCGTGCGGCACGCCGACAGCGTGCGCCACGCCTGCGCGCTGCCCTATGCCCTGGAGGCCGTGGGCCGCATGAGCGCCGACGGCGAACACTACCGCCTGACCTTCCGCAACCCCGGCTCGGCAGGCGCGGTGCTGCATGTGTACGACCGCCTGGCGCTGGAACACGCGCCGCGCCGCTACACCGTCGGCGCGGGTGCGCGGCTGGACGACGGCTGGCGCGTGGACGGCGACGGCGCCTATGACCTCTGGTTGCTGGGGCCGGACGGCTTTCACCGCCAGTTCCGCGGCGACCGGCGCGATGCCGGCCAGCTCGAAACGCAGTTGGTGCCGGTCAGCTCCGGCCTGCGCCTGCGCCTGATCAACCACGGCGACGCGCACCTGCCGGTGCAGATCGAATCGCGCCTGGGCGACCGTTGGCGCGCCGTGGCGCAGGTGCCGGCCGGCGGCGCGCTGGAACTGAAATACGCCGGCTGCGAAGACTGGTACGACCTGGAGATCAGCGCGCAGGACCTGCCGGCCTTCGGGCGGCGCCTGGCCGGCCGCATCAGCACGGGCAAGTCGGGCGTGCCGGACCCGCGGCTGTGCCAGGGCGCCGAGTTGCCGCCGCGCTGACGCCGCGCGCAGCTCGAACCGGCGGCGGCACAAAAAACCCCAGGCGCGGGGTAGCGTCCTGGGGTTTTTCTGCGCCCGGCAAGGGCAAGCGCGGCGGCCGGGCCGCCGCGGCGCTCACTCGTCCTGCGACGCGGGCGTGTCTTCTTCACCGCGCGCCAGGCGCTCGGTGTTCTTGACGCCGGTGTGGCGCACGTCGGCACCCTTGACCATGTAGATCACGCGCTCGGACATGTTCTTGGCATGATCGCCGATGCGTTCGAGCGCGCGGGCGATGAAGATCATGTCGATGGCGCGCGAAATCGTGCGCGGGTCTTCGATCATGTAGGTGATCAGGTGACGCAGCGCCCCCTTCCATTCCTTGTCCACTTCCTTGTCGCTGCGCACCACGGCGGCGGCCAGGATCGGGTCGAGGCGGGCGAAGGCGTCCAGGGCCTGATGCAGCATGGTGCGCACGTTCGCGGCCATGTGGCGCAGTTCGATCACCGGAATGTGGCGCAGTTCCGATTCATGGATGCGACGCGCCACGGTGGCCACTTTCTCGGCCTCGTCGCCCGAGCGCTCCATGTCGGTCAGCATCTTCGACACAGCCATCAACATGCGCAGGTCAATGGCGGTGGGCTGGTGGCGGGCCAGGATGCGGCTGATGCTCTCGTCGATCTCCACTTCGTGGCGATTGACTTCCTTTTCACGCTCGCGCACCTTTTCAACCAGCGCCAGGTCGCCGCTGGCCAGCGCGTCTATGGCCTCCTGGATCATGGCCTCGACCACGCCGCCCATCTGCAAGAATTGCGAACGGACGCTTTCCAGATCAGCGTCGAACTGCTTGTTTGTGTGCTCCGTCATCCGGGCTCCCTGCGTGGTTGGTCTCATTGCATTGCCCCGATATGAAAGCGTTTCAATCAAGAATGGGCCTGCACAACCCGCAAGGTTATGACCCAAGTGTGACAGGATTATGAATCGCGGCCGCAGGCCCCGCAAGCGCGCGATCCCGCTCCTGTCCGCGCTCAGGCGCGGCGATCCAGGCGGCGGATGCCGTTCTGGGTGGCCAACAGCGCCACGTCGGCGCCGGCGATGGCGAACAGGCCGCAGGTGACCACGCCGGGCAGGTTGTTGACACGGGCTTCCAGGCCGGGCGCGTCGGTGATCGACAGGCCCGACACGTCCAGGATGATATTGCCGTTGTCCGTCACGAAACCATCGCGCAGGCGCGGCTGGCCACCCATGGCCACCATGGCGCGGGCCACCGACTCGCGCGCCATGGGGATGACCTCGATCGGCAGGGGAAACTTGCCCATGACCTCGACCAGTTTGGATTCATCGGCGATGCAGACGAAGCGGTCGGCCACCGAGGCCACGATCTTCTCGCGCGTCAGCGCGCCGCCGCCGCCCTTGATCATATGCAGGTTGGCGTCGATCTCGTCGGCGCCGTCGACGTAGATCGGCATCGACGCCACATCGTTCAGGTCCAGCACCTTCAAGCCGTGGCCGGCCAGGCGCGCGGCGCTGCGCTCGGAACTGGCCACGGTGCCACCGATCCGCCCCTTGAAACGCGCCAGGCCGTCGATGAAGAGATCGGCCGTGGAACCGGTGCCGACGCCGATGATGACATCGGGACCGGCGACCTGTTCAACCAGTTCCAGGGCCGCGTCAGCGGCTTGTTGCTTGAGTTCTTGTTGCGAGAGCATGGCGGGAATGCGCAAAAAAGGTGAGTGAAGCGGAGAAATTTAGCACGCGGCCGCGGCCGGCCAGGCCCGCGCCAGCACCGCGGCCACATCAGTGCCGGCCGCCAGTTCGCCGAACACGCCGCCCGCCGCCCCCAGTCGGCTGCCGACGAAGCCCCGCGCCACGGGCTCGGGGGCATGCCGGATCAACAGCGCCGCCTGCCACAGCCGCGCCAGCCCACAAGCGATGCGGCGGGCCTGGAACTCGGCCTGGGCCGGATCGGCCAACAGCGCGCGCCACCGCGCCAGCGCCGCATCGAATTCCGGATAGCGCCCGGTGGCGGGCGCGAACTCGCCGTCCAGCGCCGGCAGCGCCTCGGGCTCGCGCTGCAAGGCCCGCAGCACGTCCAGCGCCATGACGTTGCCCGAGCCCTCCCAGATGGAATTGACGGGCGTTTCCCGGTACAGGCGCGGCATCGGCCCTTCCTCCACATATCCGTTGCCGCCCCAGGCCTCCATGCATTCGGCCACCGCCGCGATCGCGCGCTTGCAGACCCACAGCTTGGCGGCCGGCGTGCCGACCCGCGCCAGGGCGCGCGCGGCGGGATCGGCGCGTTCATCCACCGCGCGCGCCAGGCGCAGCGCCAGCGCCTGGGCGGCTTCCGATTCCAGCGCCAGGTCGCCCAGCACATTGCGCATCAGCGGCTGCGCCAGCAATGGCTTGCCGAAAGCGTGACGGTGGCAGGCGTGGTGCAGCGACTGCGCCAGCGCTTGGCGCAACAACGCGGCGCTGCCCAGCACGCAATCGAGCCGGGTGGTGGCGGCCATCTCCAGCAGCACCGCGAGGCCGCGCCCGGGCTCGCCGAGCATGACACCCCAGGCGTCCTCGAACTCGACCTCGGCGCTGGCATTGCTGTGATTGCCCAGTTTGTCCTTCAGGCGCCGGATGCGGACCGCGTTGCGTGGCCCTTCCGGAATCCAGCGCGGCACCAGGAAGCAGCTGAGCCCCTCGTCGGTCTGCGCCAGCACCAGATGGGCGTCGGCCTGCGGCACCGAAAAGAACCACTTGTGGCCCACCAGCAGATAGGCGCAACCACGCCCGACCGTGCTCAGCGGCGTGGCGCGCGTGGTGACCGCGCGCAGGTCGGAACCGCCTTGCTTTTCGGTCAGGCCCATGCCGATCAGCGCGCCGCGTTTGCCGGCCAGCGGCGCATCGGCGCCGTCGAACTCACGCGAATACAACGCGGGCAGCCAATCGCCGGTGTAGTCGATCACGCCCGCCGGTTCGCGTTGCAGCAGGGGCACGGCGGCAAAGGTCATGGTGGTGGGACACAGCGTGCCGGCCTCGACCTGGCCCTGCATCAGGTACGCCGCCGCCCGCGCCACCTGCGCGCCCGGCACCGGCTGGGCCCAGGCGCGGCTGTGCAGGCCGCGCGCGACGATGCCGCTCATCAACAGTTGCCAGGCGGGATGGAAGTCGACATGGTCAATGCGATGACCGGCCCGGTCATAGGCCTGCAGCCGCGGCGGATAGCGGTTGGCGTCGACGCCGGCGGCCAGGGTCTGGGCGCGTCCCAGCCACGCGCCATGCGCGCCCAGGTCGCCGAGCCAGGCGCCGGCGCCCTCGCGCACGGCCGCCTCGCGCAGCGCCGGGTCGGTGTCGAACAGGGAATAGGCCTCCAGGGGCGGGACCTGGTTAAGTACGGTGTGGGTCACGAACGACGGCATGCTGGCTCCTCTTCGTTGATGCGCCGCGTCCCGGCGCGCCCCGCCCGCGGGCCTATCTGGCGATGGGCGCCACCCGCTGCCAGGGCCGCAGGGCCTCGACCTGGGCGGCCATTTCCAGCAGCCAGGCCTCGCTGCCCAGCGGGCCCATGACCTGGATGCCGATCGGCAGGCCGTCGGCCGACAGGCCGAACGGAATGGAAATGGCGGGCATGCCCGTCAGGTTGGCCAGCGGCGCGAACGGCGAATAGCCGATCACGCCCTTCTTGCCGAGACGGTAGGCCAGGTAGTCGGCATTGTCCATCGCATAGCGGCCGATGGGTGCCGGCGGTTGCGCCAGCACCGGCGACAGGAACAGGTCATAGCCCTGCGTACCCTCGCGATGCAGGAAGCGGCCGATACGGCGCGTGATCTCGTGGCAGGTATCGACGCAAGCCACATACTGGGCGCCGGAAATCGCCCGGGCGTACTCGCGCGCGCCCAGCGTGGTCGGCTGCAACTCATCGGCCGCCAGACGGCGATTGCGCGCGCCGACGAAGCTGTCGATGGCGTTGGCGGCGGCGCTGGCGATCAGCGGCAGCATCGGCGACAGCACTTCCTCGGAACCGACCGGCGGCGCGGCCACAGTCAATTCGTGGCCCAGCCCGGCGAACAGGCGTGCGGCCTCGTCGAGTACGGCCGCGACTTCGGGATGGATGGCCTCGCCTTCGTAGGTGGTGTTGATATAGGCAATGCGGCGGCGCGGCGACGACCGCGGATCGGCCGACACCCGCGCCACGATGTCGCGATAGGAGTCGCCCGGCCTGGCCGGCGCGGCGTACGGCGCGCCCACGTCGGCGCCAGCGCTGATATCCAGCGCCGCCGCGCAATCGCGCACCGACAACGTCATCATGTGTTCCGTGGCCAGGCCGCCCCAGCCCTCGCCCTTGAGCGGGCCCAGCGGCATCATGCCGCGCGAGGGCTTCAGGCCCAGCACGCCGCAGCATGAGGCCGGAATCCGGATCGAGCCGCCGCCGTCGCTGCCGTGGGCAATGCGCACCATGCCGCTGGCCAGCGCCGCCCCGGCGCCGCCACTGGAGCCCCCGGCACTGTGGCCGGCCTTCCAAGGGTTCTGGGTCGGCGCGCCATAGACCGGCGATTCGCTGGTGGGACTCAGGCCCAGTTCAGCGCTGGTGCTGCGGCCGAACGGAATCAGGCCGGCGCGGCGGTAGCGCCTGACGATCTCGGCATCGACGTTCCATTCCACCTGGCCGTACAGCACCGAACCCATGGTGCTGGGCAGGCCGAGCGCGGCGGTGCCCAGGTCCTTGAGCAGCGTCGGCACGCCCAGGAACGGCTGCTCGCGCAGCAGCGCCAGGCGTTGTCCGGAGGACAGCGCCGCCAGCGCGTCGTCCTGCGCGCGCGCCAGCTCCAGGCCGAGTTCGGCCCGCACGCCACAGGCTGCATTGATCGACGGATTGCGTGCCGCCACCCGTTCCAGCGCCTGCTCCATGGCGGCTAGCGCCGTCGTGGCCCCCTGGGCGATATCGGCGCCCAGCGCCATCGCGTCGAAGGAAGAGGAATCAACTCGGTCAGCGGTGGCCATGCGTGCGATGCTCCTGATATCGACGGCGGAATGCCGCAAGTATGAGGATATCGACAGAGCGCCCCGGTCACAAGCCGGGTCCGACGGCGGCCGCGCGAATCAGGCGCCGGGCCCTGGCGCAGCGGGCGTATCGCCAGCGGCGGGATCGTCCGCGCCATCGTCGGCCGCCGCGCCCCCGGCGCCCAGCAGCCGCAGCGCCTCGGCCTCGGGCAAAGCCTCGACGCTCTTCAGGTTGCGCAGCATGGCGCGGGTGCGCACCTCGGTCTGGCCGATCTTGCTGCTGGCGGTGTCCAGCGTCTTCTTGACGCCGGCGAGCGCATCACCGAATTTGCCGAACTCGGTCTTGACCGCGCGCAGCACCTGCCAGACCTCGGACGAGCGCTGCTCGATGGCCAGCGTGCGGAACCCCATCTGCAGGCTGTTGAGCAACGCCGCCAGGTTGCTGGGCCCGGCCACGTTGATGCGCAGATCGTGCAGGCGGTCCAGCAGCCCCGGACGCCGCAGCACTTCCGCATACAGGCTCTCGGTGGGCAGGAACATGATGGCGAAATCGGTCGTGTGCGGCGGCGCGATGTACTTGCCGGCGATCGACCGGGCCTGCACCTCGACCGCCTTGCCCAGTGCGATGCCGGCCGCCTTCACGCCCTCGGCGTCGGCGGCTTCCTGCGCGTCCATCAGGCGCTCGTACTCTTCCTTGGGAAACTTGGCGTCGATCGGCAGCCAGACCGGGGCGCCGCCATCGCCGCGTCCCGGCAGGCGGATGGCGAACTCGACCACCGCATCGCTGCCCGGCACCGGTTTGATGTTGCTGGCGTATTGCTCCGGCGTCATGTTGTCTTCGATCAGCCGGGCCAGTTGCACCTCGCCCCAGGTGCCGCGCGACTTGACGTTGGTCAGCACGCGCTTGAGATCGCCCACGCCGGCCGCCAGCACCTGCATCTCGCCCAACCCTTTGTGCACGGCTTCGAGACGCTCGGACACCTGTTTGAAGGACTCGCCCAGGCGCTGCTCGAGGGTGGCATGCAGCTTCTCGTCGACCGTGCGGCGCATATCGTCGAGCTTGGCGCTGTTGTCATTCTGCAACGCCTGCAGCCGCTGATCGACCGTCGTGCGCACCTCCATCAGGCGCCGCTCGCTGATCTGGATCAGCCCCTGCAACTGGTCACCGAAGCCGGCCGCAAAGCGCGCCAGCGACTCGGCCGATTCGGCCCGCGCCGCCTGTGCATCGCGGGTCAATGCGGCGCGCAGCTCACCCTGCGACTGGGCCAGCTCCTGGCGCAGGCCGCGGGTGGATTCGGCGAATTCGGCGCGCAGGCCGCGCTGGCCCTCGGCCATCTCGGCGCGCAAGGCGCGCTCGGTGCGCTCGAGCCCGTCAAGCAGGGCATCCAGGCGCTCGTCGCGGCCGGGCCGCGACAGCCAGGCCAGCAGGCACACCAGGCAGGCCAGCACCGCGCCCACGGCGGCGATCCACAGCAGAACATCATTCGACAAAACCGTTCCTCGATGAATGACTTGCCCACGCCGGGCACGCGAAATTATAGGACTGCGTTCCGACCCCTGTATCTATCCGAAACGACTTCCAGGACGCCAGTCAAAAACAAAAGCAAGCAACGGCATTAAACTGTTAACAACTACATAAAAACCTTAAAAACAGTTGAATACAGCTGATTTTCCCCCGTTTTGCCAGCCCCCTGTCGCCTTCGGCGCTGTCTTCGGCCCTTTGAATCTGAATGACGAGACGCCGGTGGCGGTCGGTGGGGATCGGCACATATTCCAGCATCCCCATGCCCCTGCCCTGCTGGTCAAGGTCATGGACATGCAGGCACGCGCCGTCTACCTGGAAGCGCGTCCGTTCAAGCGCTGGTACAAGCAATATCAGCGCGAAAGCGCCTACCGCGTCTACCTGAACGAAATCACCGAATACGTCACCACCACCACGCGCCCGTCCGGTGTCTGGCAAGTGCCGATGGCGCGTGTCCTGGGCGTGGCGCAGACCACGCTGGGCCTGGGCCTGCTGGTCGAGAAAATCACCGATGAGGCCGGCAACATCGCCCCCACCGTCGCCGACCTCGCGCGCCAGGGCAAGATGAACGACGCCCTGTCGGCGCAACTGGACGAATTCATCGAAGACCTGGCCGATGCCCACGTGGTGCTGCACGACCTGTCAGCCGCCAACATCGCCTGTGGCCAGAACGCCGATGGCAAGTCGGGATTGTTCCTGATCGACGGCTTTGGCGTGCTGCCGCTGATTCCGGTCTACGCCTGGAGCAAGCGGCTGAACCGCCGACGCATCCGGCGCAAATACAACGAAATGCGCGACGCCATGGCCCGGCGCGCCCGCGAAGCGGCGCTCAAGGCGGGCCGCGCCGACGACGGTCAGTCCGCCTGATGCCTCACGGCGCCCGCGGCAGGGGCGCCCCCTGTTGATCGACCCAATGGTAGTCTCGCCCGGCTTGCTGGCCGCGGCGCAAGGGGTTGCGCGTGCACCACGCGGCATACGCCGGATCGACGTAGCGGTATTCGAGGTGTTCGTCGCGTCCGGGCGGGATGCCCAGGCGGGTGGTGCTGATCAGGGCTTGCGGTGACTCGCCCACGTCTTGCACGAAGAGCGCCCTTGGGTCAAAGCGGCGCGCGTCCCAATCCGGCACCTTCAACCCCAGCGCGCGGCACAGCAGCGTCTGGCCGGCGCACAACCGGGCCGGCGGCCGGGGCTGCCCCTGGGCATCGGGGTTCAGGGCCTGCATGCGCGCCAGCGCCTCGGGTCCCGACACTGCGTCGACCCAGGGATAGCCGGATTTGATCAGCACCGCGTTACCCGGACCGCCCGCGCTGAAGTTGAGCGAATCGCCGCCGCGGGCGTAATACATATAGACCACGCCGCCATCCATGAACAGGGCGCGGCGCTTGTGGGTGTAGCCGAGCGAGGCGTGGCTGCCCTTCTCTTCCAGGTAATAGGCCTCGGTCTCGATGATGCGCGCCGACAGCCACAGGCCGTCGACCCGATGGCGCACCACCTTGCCCAGCAGTTCGCGCGCCAGCTGGCGCGCATCGCGATCGAAAAAGGCATCGGGCAACGCCAGGCCGGCGCCACGCGATGCCTTGTCGGCCCTGGCCGCCACGGGATCAGGCGAAACGTTCGCCGTAGCGCTTTTCGCTGAAGCCGACGCCGACTTCGCCGTCGGGCGTCACCGCCACCGGGCGGCGCACCAGCGCCGGGAATTCAGCGATCAGCTGGGTCCACTGGGCGTCCGTGCTGGCGGTCTTGCGCTCGTCGGGCAGGTTGCGCCAGGTCATGGAAGCGCGGTTGACCAGCTTTTCCCAGCCGCCAAGCTGGCCGGCCCAGTCCTTCAGGGTGGCGGCCGGCACCGGATGGTCGCGGTAGTCGATGAACTGGTGATCGACGCCGTGCGCCGTCAGCCACTCACGCGCCTTGACGCAGGTGCTGCACTTGGTCAGGCCATACAGGGTGGTTTGCTTCATTTGGGTTCGGACTCCTTGCGCCATTGCATGCGGTTGGCCAGGATGACGCAGGTGCCCACCGCCAGGATGAACAGCGTCGCCAACGCATTGATCTCGGGTTTCAGGCCCAGCCGCACGCGCGAAAAGACTTCCATCGGCAAGGTGCTGGAGCTGGGGCCGGACAGGAATGACGCCAGCACCACATCGTCCAGTGACAGCGTGAACGACAGCAGCCAGGCCGACGCCAGCGCCGGCGCGATCAGCGGCAGCGTGATCCTGAAGAACACGGTGATGGGCGTGGCGCCCAGGTCCAACGCCGCCTCTTCCAGCGAGCGGTCGAGGTCGCGGACGCGGGTCTGGATCACCACCGCCACGAAGGCCATGCACAGCGTGACGTGGCCGACCCAGATGGTGAAGATACCGTTCTCGGCCGGCCAGCCCAGGTGACCGCGCAGCTCCACGAACATCAGCAGCAGCGAAATGCCCAGCACCACTTCGGGGATCACCAGCGGCGCGCTCAGCATGCCGACGTACAGCGCGAAACCGCGAAAGCGCCCCATGCGCCCCAGCACGTAGCCGGCCCAGGTGCCGATGATGACCGCCGCGGTGGCGGTCATGGCGGCGATCCGGAACGACAGCCAGGCCGCGCGCAGCAGCGCGTCGTCGTTGAACAGCGAGTGGTACCAGCGCATCGAAAACCCGGTCCAGGAGGTGACGGCGGGCGATTCGTTGAACGAGAACACCATCAGGCTGATGATGGGCACGTACAGGAAGAAGTAGCCCAGGCCCAGCACCACGGTGCGCAAGGTCTTGTTGGGACCGTTCATTTGCGCCCTCCGCCAGCCAATTCCTGCTGCTTGACCTGGTTGTACTGGAATAGCGCCAGCGGCACCAGCAAGAGCAGCACCATCACGCAGGTCACCGCCGAGGCCATCGGCCAGTCGGTGTTGTTGAAGAACTCGTTCCACATGACCCGGCCCATCATCAGCGTGTTGGCGCCACCCAGCATTTCTGGGATGACGTATTCGCCGACCGCCGGGATGAACACCAGCATGGCGCCGGCGATGACGCCCTGGCGCGACAGCGGCACGGTGATCTGCCAGAACGCCTGCCAGGGCCTGGCGCCCAGGTCATAGGCGGCTTCCAGCAGGCGCAGGTCCATCTTCACCAGCGTGGCGTACAGCGGCAGGATGAAGAACGGCAAATAGGCATAGACCATGCCGATGTACACGGCCAAGTCGGTGCGGTAGATCTCCAGCGGACTGGAGATGATGCCGAGCCATTGCAGGAAATTGTTCAGCAGCCCGTCGTTGCGCAGGATGCCGACCCAGGCATACACACGCAGCAGCAGCGAGGTCCAGAACGGCAGGATCACGCCCAGCAGCAGCAGGTTGCGCACCCGCGGCGACGAACGCGCGATGTAGTACGCCATGGGGTAGCCGATCAGCACGCAGGCCAGCGTGGTGATAGCGGCGATCTTGACCGAGCTGAGGTAGGTGGCGAAATACAGGCTGTCGGTGAACAGCAGGATGTAGCCGCGCAGGTGCAGGCTGAACTGCACCGCCTCGTCCTTGAACTCGGCCAGCGAGGTGTACGGCGGAATGCCGAACTTGAGCTCGGCAAAGCTGATCTTGAACACCAGCAGGAACGGCACCAGCAGGAACAGCACCAGCCAGGCGAACGGCGGCACCACCGCCAGCGTCCGGCCCGAGGGCAGCCAGTCGCGGGGCGAGAAGCGGCTCATGACGCCAGCACCGTCGCGCTGTCGGCGTCCCAGCTGACGAAGATCTCTTCGTCGATCCCCGGCGCGTCCAGCAGGGCCAGTTGCAGGCTGGGCACGCTGGCCTCGACCATGGCGCCGGAATCCAGGCGGATCTGGTAGAGCGCGTAGCTGCCCATCCAGGCCATGTGGCTGACCATGCCGTGGGCCCAGTTGTAGTCGCCGTCGGGCTGCTGGCGCGACACCACCATGCGCTCGGGACGGATGGAGACGTGCACCTCCATCCCGAGCGGTTCGCTGACGCCATGGCTGACGTACAGCGGACGGCTCAATTCCGGACTTTCGATGGCGACGTGGTCGGGTTCATCGACCACGATGGTGCCGGTGAACATGTTGGTCGAGCCGATGAAGCTGGCGACAAAGCGCGAGTTCGGGAAGGCGTAGACGTCCTGCGGCGTGCCACACTGGACGATCTGGCCCTCGGTCATGACCGCCAGGCGGTGCGCCATGGTCATGGCCTCTTCCTGGTCGTGCGTGACCATGATGCAGGTCACGCCGACCTGCTCCAGGATCTTGACCAGCTCGATCTGGGTCTTCTGGCGGATCTGCTTGTCCAGCGCCGACATCGGCTCGTCCAGCAGCAGCAACTTGGGCCGCTTGACCAGGCTGCGCGCCAGCGCCACGCGCTGCTGCTGGCCGCCGGACAGTTGGTTGGGCTTGCGGCGCGAATAGCCGGCCATCTGCACCAGGTCCAGCGCCTCGAACACGCGGTCGTGGATCTCGGCGCGGTCCACGCCTTCCTGCTTCAGGCCGAAGGCCACGTTGGCCTCGACCGTCATGTGCGGGAACAGCGCGTACGACTGGAACATCATGTTCACCGGCCGCCGGTACGGCGGCACGTTGGTGATGTCCTCGCCATCGAGCAGGATCTGGCCCGAAGTGGCTTCCTCGAAGCCGGCCAGCATCCGCAGCAGCGTCGACTTGCCACTGCCGGAACTGCCCAGCAACGCGAAGATCTCGTTGCGCTTGACCGAGAGATTGACGGAACGGACGGCGACCACGTCGCCGAAGATCTTGACCACATCGGCCACCCGGACGAACTCGTCCGGATCGGCCGCATGCTGCGCCGAGTAACGGCTATCGCTCATGATGACTAGCGCCCCGACTTCAGCTCGGCCCACATGCGCGTCTGCAGACGCTGGATGTTCAAGGGCAGCGCCTTGATGACATACAAGGTCTTGGAGACTTCGGGCGACGGGTAGATCATGGGGTTGTCGGCCACGTCCTTGACCACGTACTTGCGCGCCTCTTTGTTGGCGTTCGGGTAGAACATGGTGTTGGTGATGGCGGCGTGCACCTGCGGCGTCTCGATGTAGTTGATGAACGCCAGGGCCTCTTCCGGATGCGGCGCGTCCTTCGGAATGACCATCAGGTCGAACCAGGCCGGCGCGCCGCCCTTGGGGATGAAGTAGTTCACTTCATAGGGCTTCTTGGCCTCCTGGGCGCGCTTGCGGGCGATCATGACGTCGCCGGAGAAGCCATAGACCATGCACAGGTCGCCCACGGCCAGTTCGTCGATGTAACCCGAGGAGCTGAACTGGCGGATGTACGGGCGGATCTGCTTGAGCACGTCCAGCGCGGCCTTGTAGTCGTCCGGGTTGGTACTGTTGGGGTCCTTGCCCAGATACTTGAGCACCGCCGGGAACACCTGCGCGGCCTCGTCCAGCATCGAGATGCCGCATTCCTTGAGCTTGGCGGCATTCTCGGGCTTGAAGATCATGTCCCAGCTGGCCAGGTCGACGTTGTCGCCCATGATCTGCTTGACCTTGGTGACGTTGTAGCCCAGGCCATTGGTGCCGTAGCCCCACGGAATGGCGTATTCATTGCCGGGATCGACCGCGGCGACCAGTGCCATGACGTCGGGATCCAGGTACTTCCAGTTGGGGATCTTGGACTTGTCCAGCTTCTGGAACAGGCCGGCCTCGATCTGGCGCGAGGCGTAATGGGTGGACGGGACAACGACGTCGTAACCCGACTTGCCGGCCAGCAGCTTGGCCTGCAGCGTGTCGTTGTTGTCGTAGACGTCATAACGGACCTTGATGCCGGTTTCCTTCTCGAAACCCGAGATCGTGTCCGGGGCCGTGTATTCAGCCCAGTTGTAGACGTTGACGACCTTGTTCTGCGCCATCGCCGCCGACGTGGCTGCCGCGACCAGCATCGTCCCCAGCGCCCAGCGCATTCCCGCCCGTAGTTTCATTACCAGCCCCCCAGCGATATGCCGTAAGTTACAGGAGTACCAAAAGGCGAAATCATAAAGCCTTTTAGCGGTGGACTGCCCAACCTTGCCGGGAGATTTAGCGCAATTTGCCGCAATTGGACCCCGATCGGCCCGTGGCGCCGCCGGTCTCAGGGCTGGACGCCGACGCCCCAGGCGGTCCAGTAGCTGTCGCGCAATCTGAGCCAGAAGCGCTCGCCGTCTTCCCCCGCCACCTTGACCAGCGAACGGCGCAAACGTTCCAGGTTGCCCTGGCGCTGGCGGTCGGACAGCCCGCCCTGGGTGCCGCGGTCGAAATCGATCAGCCAGACCCGGCCATCGGATCCGATGAGGATGTTGAAGGCGTTCAGGTCGGCGTGCCAGACGCCGGCGCGGTGCATGCGCACGATGGCTTCGGCCACCGGCTGCCACACGGGCTCGGCCAGCGCCTGGGCCAGCGGCCGCACCCCCGGGATGCGCTCGACCACGATCGCGGCGCGGTAGGTCGGCCCCTGGCGCCAGTAGGCCGCGGCCAGCGGCGCCGGCACCGGCAGCCCCTGGGCGCGCATGGCGGCCAGCAGGCGGAATTCACGGAAACTGCGGGTGCGGCCTTCGCCCGCCCACAGATAAGTGTCGCGGCTGAGCTTGGCGATCAGGCCGCCGCGCCGGTAACGCCGCAGCACCCCCTGCCAGCCCGCCCCCTGGACGAACCAGGCCGCCTGGCGCCCGCCCGCGTCCACCGGCCGGGCGCGATCGCCATAGTGGGCCGGGTTGAAGAGCTCGGGGCCGGCCTCGCCCAGACGCGCGTCGGCCAGCATGGCGCCGCCCAGCGGCGCCGGCCAGGCGAGGCGCCGGGCGCCGCTGGCATCGCGCTCAGCCTTCACGGTTGCGCATCCAGTCGGCCACGCCGAAGAACGATTGCAGCAGGCGCTCGACCAGGGCCGGATCGATGCCCTCGTCTTCCATGGCGCGGCCCATGCAGGCCACCCATTGGTCGCGCTCGACCTGGCCGATCGAGAACGGCAGGTGCCGCGCCCGCAGGCGCGGATGGCCAAAGCGCTGGATGTAGTGGTCGGGGCCGCCGAAGTAGCCGCACAGGAACCAGAACAGCTTGTCGCGGGCCGCGTCCAGACTGGGACCGTGCGCGGCGCGCAGTTCCTTCAGGTCGGGCTCGATGTCCATCAGGTCGTAGAAGCGGTCGACCAGGGCGCGCACGCCGGGCTCGCCGCCCAGGAGATCGAAAATGCTGCGGGAGGTTGCCACGGGTTCGGTAGGGGTTTGGACGGAGGTCGTCATCAGGTTTCTCTCAGGGTGACCAGCGGCGGGGTGCGCAGCACGCCGCGCAGCGCCAGCGCGCCGCCGGCCCAGGCGCCGAGCATGCCCGCGCCGATCCCCACCAGCCAGGGCCAAAGGCTGAGGGTAATCGTGAAATCGAATACCTGGGTTGATAAAACCCAAGCAATCGCGCTGGCGCCGGCCGCTGCCAGCAGGCCCGCCAGGCCGCCCACCGCCCACAGCTCGATGCGCTGCGAACGCGCCAGCTGACGCCGGGTGGCGCCCAGCGCGCGCAGCACCGCGGCCTCGCGCATGCGCTCGTCGCGGGTCGCGGTCAGGGCGGCCGACAGCACCAGCACCCCGGCCGCCAACGTGAACAGGAACAGCAGCTGCACCGCGCGGCCGACCTCGTTGAGCACCGACTGCAACTGCTGCAGGATGGCGCCCACATCGAACACCGTCAGGTTCGGGAACTGCCGCACCAGCGCGGGCAGCACCTGGGCCTTTTCGGGCGGCAGGTAGAAGGACGTGATCCAGCTTTGCGGCATGTCGGACAGGGTGGCGGGCGTGAGGATGGCGAAAAAATTGACGCGCATCGTATCCCAATCCACCCGCCGGGTACTGGTCACGGCCACCTCGAACTGCTGGCCGGCCACATCGAAGGTCATCTTGTCGCCCAGCTTGATGCCCAGGGTCTTGGCCAGGCCCGACTCCAGCGATACCTCGGCCGCGCCCGGTTTGAGCCAACGGCCTTGTTCGATGCGGTTGGACGACGGCAACTGCTCGCCATAGGACAGGTTGAATTCGCGGTCCACCAGGCGCTTGGCCCGCGGCTCCTCGTAGTCGTCCGGCACCACCGGCTTGCCGTTGATGGCGATCAGGCGGCCGCGCACCATCGGCGACAGCACGATCCGACCCAGCCCCTCGCGGCTCAGCGCCTCGGTCACGGCCTGGCGCTGGTCCGGCTGCACATTGATGAGAAAACGGTTGGGCGCGTCCGGCGGCAGCGTGCGCTGCCAGCCCTGGATCAGGTCGGTGCGGGTCATGGCCAGCAGCAACAGGGCCATCAGGCCCACCGCCAGCGCGCACACCTGGGTGATGGTGGCGGCGCGCCGCCGCACCACGCCCGCCAGCGCGAACCGCAGCGCCGGCAGGCCGGCGGCCAGGCCGCGCAGCCGCGCCAGGCCCAGGATGCAGAGCCAGGCCACCAGCGCGAACAGCGCGAACGCCGCCAGGAAACCGCCCGCCACCACCCCGCCCAGCTTCGCATCGCCAGCGAACCACCAGATCAGCAGCGCGAAACCGACCGCGCCGACGCCATAGCCCAGCGCGCCGCGGGCGCTGATGACGTCGGCATCCCGCCGCAGCACCCGCGCCGGCGGCACGTGGCGCAACTGCGCCAGGGCCGGCAGGGCGAAGCCCAGCAACAGCAGCAGACCGGTCAGCAGCCCCTGCAGGGCCGGTATGGCCGAGGGCGCAGGCAGGGCCGTGTCGATGAGCGAGCCCAGCACCATCACCAGCGCCTGATGCACCGCGTAGCCCAGCAGGCAGCCGGCCGCCGAGGCGAACAGGCCGACCAGCGCGAATTCCAGGGTCAGCATGCGCGCGATCTGCGATTGCACCGCGCCCAGGCAGCGCATCACGGCAATGCCGTCGCGGTGCCGCGTCATGTAGCGGCCGGCGGCCAGCGCCACCGCCACAGCCGAGATCAGCACCGCCAGCAGCGCCACCAGCGACAGGAAGCGCTGCGCGCGGTCCAGCGTGCGGCGCACCTCGGGCCGTCCCGACTCCAGGGTGGCGACCTTCTGGCCGCGCTTGAGGTTGCGGCCGAGCCAGGCCGAATAATCGGCGACCGCGTCCGGCTGGCCGGCCACCAGCAGCGCGTAGCCGATCCGGCTGCCGGGCGCGATCAGGCCCGTGGCCGGCAGGTCGCTGGCGCGCAGCATGACCCGCGGCGCGACGTTGACGAACTGCATGCCGCGATCCGGTTCGTAGGTGATGACCCGGTCGATGCGCAGGCGGGTGTCGCCCACGTTGAGGAAGTCGCCGACCTTCAGGCCCAGCAGCGCCAGCAATTGCCCATCCACCCACACCGCGCCCTCGGGCGGAATGTCGCGGGTGGGCGCATCGGGCTGGAATGGGGCGCCGGTCACCCGCAGGGCGCCGCGCAGCGGATAGCCGGGTTGGACCGCCTTCAGGGCGGCCAACTGGGCGCCCTCGCCGGCGCTGACCATGGACGGGAACTGCCAGGTGCTGGACACCGCCAGGCCACGCTCGCGCGCCTGCTCCACGAAGGCCGGCGGCACCGGCTCGTCGGCGTCCAGCACCAGATCGGCGCCCAGCATCTGTCCGGCGTCGCGCTCCAGCGCCCGGCTGACGCGGTCCGCCAGGAAGCCCACGCTGGTGACGGCGGCCACCGCCACCACCAGGGCCAGCACCAGTAACCGCAGCTCGCCGGCGCGGGCGTCGCGCAGCATCATGCGGGCGCCCAGCGCCAGGGTGGTCCAGAAACCGGGGCGCCTGGCCCGGGAGACATCAGGGAAATCCATCATCTGCCAATGTTAACCAACGGCCGGAATGGGGGCCGAATCCCGCTATCATGCGCGAAGCGCCCCCGTGGCGCCTCACACTTGCTGAAAAAAATACTGATCCCCTGGAGAAGACAATGCGTAAATCCTGGCTCGCGGCCACGATGCTTGCCGCATGCGCGGTCGCCGCGCCCCTGGCCGCCTCGGCCCAGGCCCCCCTCAAGATGGCCTATGCCCTGTCCACGTCGTCGCATTATGGCGCCGGCGCCGACG
Organism: Achromobacter pulmonis; assembly: GCF_021733725.1. Classification (NCBI taxonomy): domain Bacteria; kingdom Pseudomonadati; phylum Pseudomonadota; class Betaproteobacteria; order Burkholderiales; family Alcaligenaceae; genus Achromobacter; species Achromobacter pulmonis. The sequence goes on from NZ_JAIFOT010000002.1 coordinate 48,803, forward strand.
CTTTCGCCAAATCCATCGAAACCGCCAGCAACGGCAAATTCAAGGTCCAGCAATTCGCCAACAGCGCGCTGGGCGGCGAACGCGAAGTGATCGAGGGCCTGCAGATCGGCACCATCGACCTGGCGATCGTCTCGACCGGCGCCACGCTGAACTTCGTGCCGGAAACGGGCGTCTTCGACATCCCCTTCCTGCTGCGCGACCTGCAACACGCCCGCAAGGTCCTGGACAGCAAGATCGGACAGGATATGCTGGCAAAGTTCCCCAGCCGCGGCATCATCGCGCTGGCCTGGGGCGAACAGGGCTTTCGCCATCTGACCAACAACGTGCGCCCGGTCAAGACCCCGGCGGACGCCAAGGGCCTGAAAATCCGCACCACGGAAAACCCCATCCACATCACCGCCTTCCGCCAGATCGGCATCCTGCCGACGCCGATGGCCTGGCCGGAAGTGGCCACCGCCCTGCAGCAGGGCACCATCGACGGCCAGGAAAACCCGCTGTCGGTGATCACCTCGGCCAAACTGTCGCAGATGCAGAAGTACCTGTCGCTGACCGGCCACGTCTATGGCCCGGCGCTGGTGCTGATGTCCGCCAACGTCTATGACAGCCTGTCGGCCGAGGACAAAGCCAAGTTCGACCAGGCCGGCAAGGCATCGGCCCAGGCCATGCGCGCCTACGTCGACAACATCGAGAAGACCGGCGTCGAGCAGCTCAAGAAGGAAGGCATGCAGGTCACCGAAGTCGACCGCGCCGCCTTCGCCGCCGCCGTCGAACCGGCCTACCCCGAGTACTACAAGAAGTTCGACAAGAAGCTGATCGAGTCGATCCGCGACACCAAGTAAGCGCAAGGCCGGCGCGGCCGGACGCGCCGGGATGACGGAACCGGTTTTCGTCCCCCGGCCGCCCGGTCCGCGCGTGGCGCCTGCCCGGCATCGCGGCCCATCCCCGGACACCGCCACGCGCGCTGCCGGGGGCCGCCTTCCCGGTCTGCCGCGTCCTGTTTTACCCGCTCCTGGAACCCTCATGCGTCTGCTCTGCGCCTTCGACCGCCTCCTGTTCAAACTGGTGTCGGTCATCGCCCAACTCCTGCTGGTGGCCGCCGCGGCCGCCGCCTTCTACCAGGTCATCGCCCGCTTCGTGCTGCATTCGCCCGCCGACTGGAGCGAGGTGCTGACCCGCGCCCTGCTGATCTGGACCGTGCTGCTGGGCGTGGCCCTGGCCTTCCGCCACGGCGCCATGATCAGCGTCGAATTGCTGCGCAACCTGCTGGGTGGCATGCGCCGCCGCGTGCTGGAGGCCGTGATCGGCCTGATCTGCGCCGGCTTTCTCGGTTTCATTGCCTGGATCGGCGGCCACATGACCTACCGCGTGCGCTTTCAGACGGTGCCCAGCCTGGACATCTCGATTTCCTGGATCTACCTGGCGATCCCGGTGGGCGCGACGCTCGCCGCCATCGCCGTGCTGGCGCGCTGGTGCGCCGGCCAGGAAGAAGACGCCCCCGTGCGCAACGACGCGCAAGGTTGAGCCCCGCCCCGAACAAGCAGCCGATATCGCCATGTCCCAATTAATGATTGTCTCGATGCTGATTTTCTTCGGGCTGTCCGTGCCGGTCGCCGTGTCGATCGGACTGGCCAGCCTGGCGGGAGTCGGCGCCGCCAACCTGCCCTGGCTGGTGGTGGCCCAGCAGTTGTACGCCGCGCTGGACAAATACCCGCTGGTCGCGATCCCGTTCTTCATCCTGGCTGGCAACCTGATGGAAGCCGGCGGCATTTCCGAACGCATGGTGGAATTCGCCAAGAGCGTGGTCGGCGGCATCCAGGGCGGCCTGGCCTGCACCTGCGTGCTGACCTGCATGATCTTCGCCGCCGTGGCCGGCTCCAGCGTGGCCACCACTTTCGCGGTTGGCGCCATCCTGATCCCGGCCATGGTGCGCCATGGCTACCCTGCCCCCTTCGCCGCCTCGCTGCAGGCCAGCGCGGCCGAGCTGGGCGTGATCATCCCGCCGTCGATCCCGATGATTCTGTTCGCGGTGTCCACCGACACCTCGACCGGCGAACTGTTCATCGCTGGCGTGCTGCCCGGCATCCTGATCGGCACGGCGCTGATGTTCTACGTCTGGCTCTACGCCAAACGCAATCACCTGGGCAAGCGCGACGGCGAAGGCCGCCTGCCGCTGTGGCCGTCCTTCAAGCGCGCCTGGCTGGCCCTGATGATGCCGGTGATCATCCTGGGCGGCATCTACGGCGGCATCTTCACCCCGACCGAAGCCTCGGTGGTGGCGGTGATGTACGCGGTGGTGGTGGGCAAGTTCATCTACCGCCGCCTGAGCTTCAGGCAATTGTCCGGCACCCTGCACAAATCGGTCGTCTCGACCGCCGTGATCATGTTCGTGATTGCCAATGCCGGCGTCTTCAGTTTCCTGCTGAACCGCGCCGGCATTCCGGATGCCCTGGGCGTCTGGCTGGCGCAATTGTTCGACACGCAGATCACATTCCTGATGGGCGTGAACCTGGCGCTGTTCCTGATCGGCATGTTCATCGAGACCTCGGCGTCGATCGTGGTGCTCGCCCCCCTGTTGCTGCCGGTCGCCGTGAAATTCGGGCTGGACCCGGTGCACTTCGGCATCATCATGGTCGTGAACCTGGCGCTCGGCATGATCACGCCGCCGTTCGGGGTGAATCTGTTCGCCGCCAGCGCGGTGGCCAAGGTGCCGCTGGAACGCCTGATCAAGCCCCTGATCCCGTTCGTCGGGGTGGTGGTCGTCTGCCTGATCGTGATCACGTACTGGCCGGCCTTGTCGCTGGGCCTGCGCGACCTGGTGTACGCGAAGTAGCGTGGCGCGCGCCGCCGCGCACAGGCGGCGGCGCGCGCCACGGCCGGTGCCGGAGCGCGTCTGCGATGGACCGGAAACGGAAAAGCGCCCGGGGTGGGCGCTTTTTCGGTTCTGGCGGGGCTAGATTTCGCGTTCTTCCGTCTTGAGGTGGTTGTCGCGGGCGAAATCCACCACGAACTTGTACGCCAGCGGTTCGAGGTCGCGCAAGCGCTGGTCGACCACGATGCCGCGCACGCCGTCGATGACGACGGGAAGCACGTAGGGCGAATAGGTGAGGTGGTTACCCGCACAGCCGGCAGGCCGGAACTGTGCCATTACGCCGGCCAGCCGTTCCGCCCAATCGCTGGGGCGAAAGCGGCTGCCGCTCTCGGTAACGCCATGAATTACGAATTGTCTGACGCGAGTTGCCATGGATTCTTCACTACGGAACGCCCACCACTAAGCCGGATCGTCGGCGTGATCAAACATGCGCCCCGCGCCGCGAATTGTATATGATTGATCCTTTGCCCTGTCCCGCAAGGCACTTTGCCCAGGGAAAAAAAGCCCAGGAGGACCCGCAATGACCTCGCCGCTGGCCAATATTTACGCCCGGTTGCCGGTCGCATTCACGCACGGCCAGGGCGTGTGGCTGTGGGACGCCCAGGGCCGCAAGTACCTGGACGCGCTGGCGGGCATCGGCGTTTCCTGTCTGGGCCATGCCCATCCGCGGCTGGTGGCCGCCATCGGCGAACAGGCCGCCCGTGTCATCCACACCTCCAACCTCTACGACATCCCGCTGCAGACCGAGCTGGCCGCGCGCCTGGCGCGCCTGTCCGGCATGCGCGAGGTGCTGTTCAACAACAGCGGCGCCGAGGCCAACGAGGCCGCCATCAAGCTGGCGCGCTACCACGCCTACCAACGCGGTAACCGCCACGCCCACATCATCACGATGGATTCGTCCTGGCACGGGCGCACCCTGGCGACGCTGGCGGCCACGGGCAGCGACAAGGCGCGCAAGGGCTTCGAGCCCCTGCCCTCCGGTTTCATCCAGGTGCCCTACAACGACGCCGCCGCGATCCGCGCCGCCGGTGACGCCGAACCGCGCGTGGCGGCCGTGCTGCTGGAGGCGCTGCAGGGCGAAGGCGGCATCCGTCCCTCCGACGCCGCCTTCCTGCAAGAGGTGCGCCAGTTGTGCACCGAGCGCGGCTGGCTGCTGATGATCGACGAGGTCCAGTCGGGCATCGGCCGCACCGGCAAATGGTTCGCCCACCAGTGGGCCGACATCGTGCCGGACGTCATGACCCTGGCCAAGGGCCTGGCCGGCGGCGTGCCGATAGGCGCGATGCTGGCCGCCGGCCCCGCCGCCGGCGTCCTCACCCCCGGCAGCCATGGCACCACCTTCGGCGGCGGCCCGCTGGTCTGCGCGGCCGGCCTGGCGGTGCTGGACGCACTGGAAGCGGAAAACCTGCTGGACAACGCCCGCACCGTGGGCGGCCACCTGCAGGCGCGGCTGTCGGCCGAGCTGGCCGGCGTGGCGGGCGTGGCCGAGGTGCGCGGCCGCGGCCTGATGCTGGGTATCGAACTGACCCGTCCCTGTGGCGTGCTGGCCCTGCGCGCCCTGGAGGCAGGCCTGCTGATCAACGTTACCCGCGAGCGCGTCGTCCGCCTGTTGCCGCCGCTGGTGCTGTCGCGCGCCGAAGCCGATCAGATCGTCGGTATCCTGGCGCCGCTGATTCGACAGTTCCTGGCCGAACATCCATAATCAACCTCCCGCCCGGGCCACGAGCCCGTCCGGGCCCAATGACCTGCGACATCACCATGACTCCTCCCACGACTCAAAACGGCCCCTTGCGGCACTTCCTGCAGTTCAAGGACTTCTCGTCCGCCGAGATCGCCTACGTGCTGGACCGCGCGCGGCTGATCAAGGAAAAATTCAAGCGCTACGAACCCCACATGCCGCTGCACGACCGCACGCTGGCGATGGTGTTCGAAAAGGCCAGCACCCGTACCCGCGTCTCGTTCGAGGCCGGCATGTACCAGATGGGCGGCTCGGTCATCAACCTGACCTCCAATGATTCCCAGCTGGGCCGCTCCGAGCCCATCGAGGACACCGCGCGCGTCATCTCGCGCATGGTCGACATCGTCATGATCCGCACGTTCGAGCAGACCCGCATCGAGCGCTTCGCCTCGCACTCGCGCGTGCCCGTGATCAACGGCCTGACCAACGAATTCCACCCCTGCCAGATCCTGGCCGACATCTTCACCTACATCGAGCACCGCGGCCCCATCGCCGGCAAGACGGTCGCCTGGGTCGGCGACGCCAACAACATGGCCTACACCTGGCTGCAGGCGGCCGAGATGCTCGGCTTCACGCTGCACGTATCGACCCCGGCCGGCTACGAGCTCGAAGCCGCCCGCATCGGTTCGCCGTCGGACAAGGTGTTGCGCCAGTTCAAGGACCCGATGCAGGCCTGCCAGGGCGCCCACCTGGTGACCACCGACGTCTGGACCAGCATGGGCTACGAGGCCGAGAACGACGAGCGCCGCGCCGCCTTCGCCGACTGGTGCGTGGACGCCGAGATGATGGCCGCCGCCGATCCCCAGGCCGTGTTCATGCACTGCCTGCCCGCCCACCGCGGCGAGGAAGTCACCGGCGAAGTCATCGATGGCCCGCAGAGCGTGGTCTGGGACGAAGCCGAGAACCGCCTGCACGTACAGAAGGCGCTGATGGAATTCCTGCTGCTGGGCCAGTTGAAGTAAGCGCCACGCCCCTGAAAAAAGCAGCCCCGCGGGGCTGCTTTTTTTCTGCCCGCATCGCGCGGACGTTCAGGGCGCGAGCGACGTTTCCCAGCGCACGATGGCGTCGACCACGGCCTGCGGCGCTTCCGGCACCCGTGCGTGGCCTTGCCGGCCAGACGCCGGCTCTTGCTGACCTCGGGATACCAGTCATTGAGCCAGACGCTCGCGCACGATCACCATGCCGCGCTCGACGCGCCCCACAACGCCACCTTCGCCCAGCGCTTGTGCATCGTTGTCTCCCCGTTCCTCTGGCTCAAAGCACCTTCTGGAACATGGTGCGGCGCGTGTTACGGAATGACGGCCGCACGCGACTGCTCCAATCGGTCGCGCGCACCGCCAGCCATGGCGGGCTGCCAAAGGTCTCGCGCGTTTCCAGGTCATAGCAGGCCAGGTAGCGCGGCCCCTGGTCGCGGCACTCGTAGCGTTGCGCGCGCACGGTGCCAGGCACCGAAGCCAGGCCCGGCAGGTGTTCCTGGTCGTACCACGCATTCAGATCGGCTTCGGCCTCGGGCAGCACGTCGGTCTCGACGATGTAGTGCCAGGGCGCATCCGAGCCGGCCGACGCGCCTGCCAGGTCCAGGGTTCGGTGCAGCACGCGTGCCTGCGCCCCCGGGAACAGCTCGGCCAGGCGCGCCTGCACTTCCGGCTGGCCGGCGGCATCGCCGTCGACATATACGTAGGTTTCATCCTCCTCGACCGCGGCGAAGACGCGCAGCCGCACGCCATCCAGCCCCTCGGTCAGGCGTTGCGCCATGGCGGCCGCGCGCGCTGCGTCGAAACGCTCACCCAGCGACACCAGCAATACCGTCTTGTCCATGCAAAGCTCCTTTCAGTGTCCCAAACGCAACGCCACCAGGAAGCGCGACACCATGTTGTAGGCCGCCACCGTCGCGGTCAACTCGACCAGTTCCTGGTCGTTATAGCGCGCGCGCAGCGGCGCGAACAGGGCGTCCGGAACCTCGATGTCGCGGGTCATGGCGTCGGTCAGGGCCAGAACATCGGCCTCGCCCGCTTCCAGCCCCGGCACGGCGTCCGGGCGCGGCCCGTCGCGCAACTGCTCGACCACCGCCTGCGGCATCCCCGCGGCCAGCGCATGCGGCACATGCGCGTCGAACTCATAAGGCGCGTTGTTCAGGGTCGCCACGCGCAGGATGATCAGCTCGCGTACCCGCGGCGACAGCGAAGTGTTCAGGCGGATCGCGGTCAGCATCGCCTCCCAGCCCTGCACCACTGCAGGACTGTTCAGCAGTACCTGGTACAACGGCGAGACGCGGCCGCGCGCGGCTGCGATGCGCGCTTCCATTTCGGCCAGGGCCGGACGCGTGCCCGGCACGACCGGCGAGACTCGGCAGTCGCTCATGCTCACTCCGGGCGGATGTTCTTGCGCTGGATCAACGCGCCCCACTTCTCGCGATCGGCGGCGATCAAGGCCGCCAGTTCCTGAGGCGAACTGGGCGCGGCCTGGGCGCCGAACTTCTCCAGCTTGGTGCGCACGGCGTCATTGCCGAGCGCGGCGCGCACGGCCTGATTCAGCTTTTCCACCGTAGCGGGCGGCGTGGCGGCCGGCGCCACAATGCCATACCAGTTGTTGGACTCGACCCCGGCGATGCCCTGCTCGGCCAGCGTCTTGACCTGCGGCAACAGGGGATGGCGCGTCGGCGCGGCAATGCCCAGCGCCTTGAGCTTGCCCCCCTGGATGTGGCCGATCAGCCCGGGCACGTCGCCGAAGAAACCGGCCACCTGATTGCCGAGCACGTCGTTGATCACAGGCGCGGCGCCCTTGTACGGCACATGCAGCACCTTGGCCTTGCTGGCATCGGCGAACATCTCCAGCGTCAGGTGCGGAATGCTGCCGATGCCCGACGAACCGATCGCCACCGACTGCGCGGCCGCTTGCGAGCGCTTGACGAAGTCCGCCGCGTCGGTCGCCGGGTTGGCCGGGTTCACCACGAATACGGTGGCATTGTTGACCACGCGCGAGACCGGCGCGAAATCACGCGCCGGATCATAAGGCAGATCCTTGTAGAGCGCCGGGCTGATGGCCACCGCGCCCACACTCGTCAGGAACAACACGGAACCGTCGGCGGGCGCCTTGGCCACGTAGGCCGCCGCGATATTGCCATTGGCGCCGGCCTTGTTCTCGACGATGACCTGCTGCTTGAGCTCTTTGCCCAGTTGATCGGCCAGTACACGCCCCACCAGATCCACCGGACCGCCGGGCGGGAAGGCGATGATCAGCCGCACCGGCCCCTCGGCATGCGCCGTGGCGCCCAGGCTGGCCAGACCCAGCAGGCCGGCGAACACGAATTTCTTGAACATGAATTGTCTCCTCGGGATATATCGTCTTGTTCACGCCCGTCGCCGGGCGTTGGCGCGGCTACGGAAAGCCATAGAGGCGCGCCGGGTTGTCCACCAGCACTTGCCGGCGCGTCTCGGCATCCGGGCAGGCCAGGAAAAAAGCATCGGCCAGCTCGCCATCGTCGGGCATATCGCCCGCCACGTTCGGATGCGGCCAATCGGTGCCCCACAGCGTGCGCTCGGGCAGCGCCTCCACCAGCGCGCGCACGAACGGAATGCCCTCGGCAAAGGGGCGCTTGCCGGAAGCGATGCGGTCGATGCCCGAGACCTTGACCCAGGCGCGCGGCTCGCGCGCCAGGTCCAGCAATGCCCGGAACGCGGGCGTGTCCATACCATCGGCGGTCCGCACACGGCCCATATGGTCGATCACGAACGGCACCGGCAGCGCGCGCAGGCGCGGCAGCAGCCCAGGCAGCATGGCGCCGTCCAGGTGCAGGCAGATGTGCCAGCCCAGCGGCGCGATCAGGCCGACGACGTGGTCGAACACCGCCGGATCGGGCGCGCCCCCCAGGTGCGGCACGAAATTGAAGCGCGCGCCGCGCACCCCGCCCTCATGCAACTGGCGCACCCGAGCCGCCGTGGCATCCGCGCCCAGCAGCGCCACGCCGCGATAGCGGCCCTGGCTCTGCGCCAATGCGTCGAGCAGGGCGGCATGATCGCTGCCGTGGCAATTGGCCTGCACCACCACCGCACGCTGCACACCCAGGTGCGCATGCAGCGCCGCCATCTTCGCGTATGGCGCATCCGGCGGCGTGTAGGAACGTCCCTCGGCATAGGGAAACAGCTCGGCCGGGCCGAACACATGGCAGTGCGCATCGCAGGCCCCGGCCGGCAGCGCGTGGCGGGGGCGGGAAGGCATGGCAAGCGGAGGACGGCAATCGGACACGGCGGGATCCAGCAGGAAAAACGCCATGCTCGCGGATTGCAGTCTGCTTAACAATGCTATATCTTTGATTTCAGATATAGAAAATATAAATACCTAATTTCCATGGATCTGAAGCAGATCGAGTATTTCGTGCGTGTGGCCGAGCGACGCAGCTTCTCTCGCGCCGCCGAAATGCTGGACGTGGCCCAGCCGACCCTGAGCCGCCAGGTGCGCCTGCTGGAACTGGAACTGGGCCAACATCTGCTCTACCGCAATGGCCGTGGCGCCGAGCCGACCGAGGCCGGCCTGCGCTTCCTGGAACATGCCCGCGCCCTGCTGGCCCTGGCCGACCGCGCCAAGCAGGATTTGCAGAGCCTGCGCGAAACGCCCACCGGCAAGGTCGTGGTCGGCCTGCCGCCACGCATCGCACGGGCTCTCACCCCGCCACTGGTGCAGGCATTCCGCCGCCGCTTTCCCGACGCCTCGATCGCCGTGGCCGAAGGCCTGAGCGCACAAATGCGCGAATGGTTGCTGGCCGGCCGGGTCGATCTGGCCCTGTTGTACGACCCGGCGCCATCGCCGCAGTTGGGCTACGAATCGCTGTTCCGGGAAAACCTGGTGTTGGTGGCCGCCCCCGATCACCAGCCGCCCCTACCCGCGCGCATCGCCGTGGCCGGCCTGGGCGCCTATCCGCTGGTGCTGCCCAGCCTGCCGAATGCCATCCGCACCCTGGTCGAGAGCGTCTGCCGCGCCCAGGGCGTGCGCCTGCAGGTCGCGGCCGAGGTCGACGCGGTGCAGACCATTGTCGAACTGGCGGCGCAGGGCGATGCCTACGCCATCCTGCCGCGCTCGGCCGCGCGCGGCCCGGCGGCAGAACATGTGCTGTCGCTCAGCGAAATCGTATCGCCCAGCATCACCAACAATCTGGTGCTGGCCAGCGCCCGCCACCGCCCCGCCACCCGGCTGGCCACGGCCACAGGCGAACTGATCCGTCAGTTGAACCTGGCGGCGTTGTTCGAGCCTATCCGGCAAAAGAGTTAAAATAGCGGCCAGATTTCTTGTTTGGCGGCTCGTTGCTGTCAAAGTCCCGTTGGCGTCTCACCTCAAACAATGACCACTATCCTCCCGAACCTTCCCACCGGCCAGAAGGTCGGCATCGCCTTCTCCGGCGGCCTCGACACCAGCGCGGCGCTGCTCTGGATGCGCAACAACGGCGCCATCCCCTACGCCTACACCGCGAACCTGGGCCAGCCCGACGAATCCGACTACGACGAGATCCCGCGCAAGGCCATGGCCTACGGCGCCGAGAACGCCCGCCTGATCGACTGCCGCGCGCAGCTGGTGGCCGAAGGCATCGCCGCCCTGCAGGCCGGCGCCTTCCACATCTCCACCGCCGGCATCACCTACTTCAACACCACGCCCATCGGCCGCGCCGTCACCGGCACCATGCTGGTGGCGGCCATGAAGGAAGACGACGTCAACATCTGGGGCGACGGCAGCACCTTCAAGGGCAACGACATCGAGCGCTTCTACCGCTACGGCCTGCTGACCAACCCCGACCTGAAGATCTACAAGCCCTGGCTCGACCAGCAGTTCATCGACCAGCTCGGCGGCCGCTCGGAAATGTCCGAGTACATGCGCCAGGCCGGCTTCGACTACAAGATGTCGGCGGAAAAGGCCTACTCCACCGATTCCAACCTGCTCGGCGCCACCCACGAAGCCAAGGACCTGGAACACCTGAATTCCGGCATCCGCATCGTCAAGCCCATCATGGGCGTGGCGTTCTGGCGCGACGACGTCGCCGTCAAGGCCGAGGAAGTCACCGTCCGCTTCGAGGAAGGCCAACCGGTCGCCCTGAACGGCGTGGAATACAGCGACCCGGTCGAACTGATGCTCGAAGCCAACCGCATTGGCGGCCGCCACGGCCTGGGCATGAGCGACCAGATCGAAAACCGCATCATCGAAGCCAAGAGCCGCGGCATCTACGAAGCCCCGGGCCTGGCCCTGCTGTTCATCGCCTACGAGCGCCTGGTCACCGGCATCCACAACGAAGACACCATCGAGCAATACCGCGAAAGCGGCCGCAAGCTCGGCCGCCTGCTGTACCAGGGCCGCTGGTTCGACCCGCAAGCGATCATGCTGCGCGAAACCGCCCAACGCTGGGTCGCTCGCGCCATCACCGGCGAAGTCACCATCGAACTGCGCCGCGGCAACGACTACTCGCTGCTCAACACCGAATCGCCCAACCTGACCTACGCCCCCGAGCGCCTGTCGATGGAAAAGGTCGAGAACGCCCCCTTCACGCCCGCCGACCGCATCGGCCAGCTGACCATGCGCAACCTCGACATCGTCGACACCCGCGCCAAGCTGTTCACCTACACGCAGACCGGCCTGCTCTCGGCCTCCGGCACCTCGCTGCCGCAGCTGAAAGACGAGGCCAAGAAGAAGTAATTCTTCCCGCCCAACGAAAAGCCCCTCGGCAACACCGAGGGGCTTTTTATTGCGCAAACACCGACAATGCCGCGCCCGTCAGTCAGGCACGCCGGGCGTCTCAGGAACCCGGCTCGTCCCAGACCCAAAAAAACAGGCCTACAACTCCACCTGCATCCCCATCTCCACCACGCGATTGGCCGGAATCTTGAAGAACTTGGTGCTGCGCGTCGAATTGCGCGCCATGAACGAAAACACCGCCCGCCGCCAGCGCAACAATGCCGGCTTCTTCGCCGCCACCACCGTCTGCCGCGACAGGAAGTAGGACGTGCGCATCGGCTCCAGATCCAGCTCCGGATAGGCTTCGGCCACCTGCCGCAATGCCTCCGGCACGTCCGGATCTTCCTTGAAGCCGTAGTTGATCGTCGCCGCCCAGCTCGACGCGCTCATCTTCTGCACCGAAAATCGCTCGTCCTCCGACACGTACGGCACGTCCGCCACCCGGATCGTCAGGAACAGCACATGGTCATGCAGCACCTTGTTGTGCTTCAGGTTGTGCAGCAGCGCCGGTGGCACATTGCCCGAATTCATCGTCATGAAAATCGCCGTGCCCGGCACCCTCGACGGCGGATAGGCCTCGAGTTGCTCCATGAACTCCTTGAGCGGCTGCCGGTCGCGCTGCTGCATGTCAGACAGCAGCCGACGGCCGCGCCGCCAGGTCATCATCAGCGTGAACACCACGATCGCCACCACCAGCGGCAGCCAGCCGCCCTCGTGGATCTTGAATACATTGGCCGAAAACAGCAGCACATCGAACATCAACAGCAGGCCCAGCACCGCAAACCAGAGCAGGCGCTTGACACCGGTGCTGCCGCGCGGCAGCACCGCGAAGGCCAGCACCGAAGTCGTCAGCATGGTGCCGGTCACCGCGAACCCATAGGCCGCGGCGAGATTGTCCGAATTGCGGAACAACAGCACCAGCACCAGCACCGCGCACAACAGCAACGCGTTGACCTGGGGCAGGTAGATCTGGCCCTTCTCCACCGCCGACGTGTGCAGGATCTGCATGCGCGGCCAGAAGCCCAGTTGCACCGCTTGGCGCGTCACCGAGTAGGCGCCCGAGATCACAGCCTGCGAAGCCACGATAGTAGCCACGGTCGCCAGCGCCACCAGCGGCGCCAGGGCCCAGTCCGGCGCCATCATGAAGAACGGATTGCGGATCGCGGCCGGATCGCGCAGCAACAGCGCGCCCTGGCCGAAGTAACACAGCGTCAGCGCCGGCAGCACCATGCTGAACCAGGCGCTGCGGATCGCCGGGCGGCCGAAATGGCCCATGTCGGCATACAACGCCTCGGCGCCGGTCAACGCCAACACCACCGCGCCCAGCAGCACGAAACTGATCCAGGGAAACTCGACGATGAAACGCAGCCCCCACATCGGATTGAGCGCGGCCAGCACCTCGGGCGTCTGCCACACTTGCCAGGCGCCCAGCGCCGCCAGCGTGCCGAACCACAACAGCATCACCGGCCCGAACAGCTTGCCCATGGCCCCCGTGCCGTGCGACTGGATCGCGAACAGCGCCACCAACACCACCAGCGCCAGCGGCACCACCCAGGGATCCAGAGTATGCGAAACAATGCCGATGCCTTCCAGCGCCGACAACACTGAAATCGCCGGCGTGATCATGCTGTCGCCGTAGAACAGCGCCGCGCCGAATATGCCCAGCACGATCAGGATCCAGCGCAACTTGCCCTCGCGGCTGCGCACCGCCAGCTCCAGCAGCGCCAGCGTGCCGCCTTCGCCACGGTTGTCGGCGCGCAGGACCAGCGTCACATACTTGAACGACACCACCAGCATCAGCATCCAGAACAGGATGGACAGCACGCCCAGCAAGTGGGCCGGCTCCAGGTCGGTGTGCACGCTCAGCCCCGTCAGGCAGGCCCGCAGCGTGTAAAGGGGACTGGTGCCGATATCACCGTACACCACCCCGAGCGCCCCCAGGATGAGTGCCGCGCGCGACGACGGTGCATGACCGGCGTGCGCCTGGCCGTTGGACGAGGAAGGAGCACTGACCGGGCCCTGGCTCATGATGTAGGTTCTTGCCGTGTGAGTTGAGCCCCCTTGCGAGGACCGGGAAACACGACCGACAGTCGTGTTCCGGAAAAATCGGGCCGGCTGGTGAGCTTCCACCAGGCGCCGTGCGCATGCGCGATCTCGCGCACGATGGCAAGGCCCAGGCCCGAGCCACCGGCGCTGGCCGATGGCGAACGATAGAACGCCTCGAAGACGCGATCGCGCTCTTCGGGTGGAATGCCGGGGCCGTCATCCTCGACCGTCAGCGACGGTGGATTGGCGCCGACGATCAAGGTGATCTTGCCGGTGGCGTTGCCGTAGCGCAGCGCGTTGTCGATCAGGTTGCCCAGCAATTCGGCCAGCAGCAAGGGATCGGCGTCGATCCAGATCGGCGCATCGGGCGCGACCAGATCCAGCTCATAGCGCGCCTCGCGCACCCGCGGAAACCATTCGGCGCCATGCGCCCGCACCCATTCGCACAGATCGATACGCACGAAGCTGTCCTGCGGCCGGGCATTGGGATCGGCGCGCGCCAGCACCAGCAATTGCTGGCCCAGCCGGATCATGCGGTCACTGACCGCCTTGATACGCTCGGCACGCGCCCGCACATCGTCGGGCAAGGGGCGCGCCAGCATCAATTCGGATTCCAGCCGCAGGCCCGACAGCGGGGTGCGCAGCTGGTGGGCGGCATGCCCGATGAAACGGCGCTGCGCCGCCAGCGAGGCATCGAGCCGCAGCAGCAGATCGTTGGTGTGGGTAACCAACGGCTCGATCTCGACGGGCACGCCAGCCACCTCCAGCGGCTGCATGTCGTCGATGGAACGCTGGCGGATCTCCTCGGACAGGTGATTGACCGAGCGCAGGCCGGAGCGCACGCCCTGCATCACGACCCAGGTGAACAGGCCGATCAGCATTACCTGCCCCACCACCATCAGCCAGAAGAAGTCTTCCAGCATCCAGAGCGACATGTCGATCTTGTGGGTGATGACCCAGGTGGCCGCCAGGTCCAGCAGCACCAACAACAGGATCGGCGGCATCAGGCGGATGACCAGATGCCGCGCGAGCGAGCGGGACGGAAGCACTGGGCGGGGGGCGGCGGAAGCGGAAGGCGTGCGATCTGGCGTCATGACGCGGAGTCCTCGCTCAGGAGGACGTGCAGGGGAGACCGCCGCGGGCCGGCCAGGCTAGCCGGCATCCAGCGGCCGGGCGGGCGGCCGTCAGGCCGTTTCCACATCCAGCATGTAGCCGAAGCCACGCACCGTCTGGATGCTGGCGCCCGTGCCTTCCAGGCGCTTGCGCAGGCGGTATACGTAGACTTCCACGGCGTTCTCGCTGAAATCGGCATCCCAGGCCGACAGCGAATTGACGATCTGGCGCTTGGTGACCACGCGACCGACACGTGCCATCAGCATTTCCAGCACGGACAACTCGCGCACCGACAGTGACAGGCGCTGGCCGTTGGCCCGGACTTCACGGCCAACGGTGTCGAACACCAGAGGGCCGACTTCAATCAGCGGCTGCGCCTGCCCTGCCCGACGGCGGCCGAAAGCGCGCACGCGGGCGGCCAACTCGGGCAGTTCGAAAGGCTTGGTGACATAGTCGTCGGCGCCGGCGTCCAGCCCGGCAACACGGTCTTCGATGCCGTCGCGGGCCGTCAGAATCAGGACCGGAACCTGGCTGCCGTCCTGGCGCAGCTGACGCAGCACGTCCAGGCCGCTCATGCCGGGCAGATTGAGGTCGAGCAGCATCAGGTCATAGGGCTGGCCGGCAAGCGCGCCCAGGACGCGGTCGCCATCGGTCAGCCAGTCGACCGCATAACCCTGGTCGGCCAGAAATTCCTGGAGCGCATGGCCCAGGGTGGTGTCGTCTTCGATTACCAGAACTCGCATGCCGCGATTCTAGCGCGATCCCGGAAAAAACGGGGCGCGAAATGCGCCCCGTTGTTGGGAATCGTTCAAGGCTTGGACGGCGCCGCAGGGGCCCCAGTCGCTGCCGGCTCGTCCGCCGCCGCGCCGCCCGAAGGCGGCGTGGTGACGAAACCGATGCGCGTCATGCCAGAGCGACGGGCCGAAGCCATGACCTTGGCCAAGGTCTCGTAGCGGGTGTTCTGGTCGGCGCGGATACGGATTTCAGGCTGCGGCTTGTCGCCGGCGATCGACTTGAAACGGTTGGGCAGGTCGTCGATATTGACCGGCTTTTCGTCCCAGAACAGCGCGCCCCCGGCATCGATCGCCAGATCCACGGTCTTGGGTTCTTCCTCGATCTGCTCGGCGGCCACCTGGGGCATGTTGATCTTGATCGAATGCGCCAGCAGCGGCGCCGTGATGATGAAGATCACCAGCAGCACCAGCATGACGTCGATCAGCGGCACCATGTTGATCTCGGAAACCGTATGGGTCCCGGACCCCTTGCCCTCGAAGCTGCCAAAAGCCATTATGCGCTCCCGCGTTGGGCCGCAGCGTCGTTACCGTGCTGACGGCGCAGGGCACGCACCTTGCTGTCCGACAATGCCACTTGCTGGCCGGTCGTCAGGAAGGCGAACAAGTCATGCGCGAACGCGTCCAGGCGCGACAGGTAGACCCGGTTGTTGCGCACGAAAGTGTTGTAGGCCAGCACAGCCGGGATGGCGACCGCCAGGCCCAGGCCGGTCATGATCAGGGCTTCGCCCACCGGACCGGCGATGCGGTTGATGGTGACGCCATCGGACAGGCCGATACCGACCAGCGCATGGTACACGCCCCACACCGTGCCGAACAGGCCGACGAAAGGCGCCGTCGAGCCCACCGAGGCCAGCACCGTCAGGCCGTTCTCGAGCTTGGCGGTTTCCTCGTCGATCACCTTGCGCATGGTGCGGGTGACGAAATCGCTGCTCGAGCCCGCCTCCTCCAGCTTGGTGGCGCCGAACTTGTTATGGTGCGCCTGCGCGTACATGGCGTGGCTGGCCAGATGCGAGAACGGATCGCGCGCGCCGTGCGTCACGATTTCGTTTTCCACCTGCTCCAGCGAGCTGGCGTTCCAGAACTTGTTCAGGAAGTCGGCCGAGCGGCGGCGCATGCTGATGTTGCTGCCGACCTTGACCAGGATCAGGTACCAGGTCACCAGCGACATCAGGATCAGGATGATGAACAGGCTCTTGCCGACGACATCGCTCTGGGCAACGAAGTGCAGGAAACCCATGTCGGGGACGGGCGCGGCGGCTGGCACCGGCGCGACCGCGGGCAGCGCGGCGGCGGCGCTGTGCAGCGCGTCCGCGGACTGCTGGATCGCGCCAGTGGCCTGCTGAACGACGCCGCCCGCCGCGGCTGCGGCTTGCTGGGCGGCGGGAGCCGCGACGGCAGCGGCGGGTGCCGCAGCCGCCGGAGCCGCTGCCGGGCTGGTGGCCGCCTGCGCCACCAGGGTGGCGCTGTGCATTGCGTTGGACATCTCAGTTCCTCATTACGAAATCGAACGGAATCTTTGCTTTGGCGGGATAAGCCACGCCATTGCGGCTATAGGGTTTCATGCGGGCCTTGCGCGCGGCGGCCAGTGCCGACTCGTCCAGCCGGGGAAAGCCCGACGACGAATCGATCGTGGCACGCTCGACCAGCCCCTGCGTGTTGATTTCCACCAGGACAACCACCCGGCCCTCTTCGCGCATGCGCCGTGACGCCATCGGATAGTTGGGCATCGGCCGCGCGCCCAGGTACTCGATCTGGGTTTCCTGCAGGATCTGGTCGGGCGGCGGCCCCTGGCGCGGCGCTTGCGTGGCCTGCGCGCCATCCGGCGCGCCGGTGGGCGGCGTCTCAACGGGGGGCTCCGGCTTGGGCTCGGGCTTGACCTCCTGCTTGGGCTGGGGCTTGGGTTTCGGCTTGGGTTTTGGCTTGGGCTTGGGCGCCGGCATCGGCGGCTTTTCGACCACCTCGGGCTCGGGTTCGGGGTCGGGCTCCGGTTCCACCTTGGTTTCCGGCTCGGGTTCGACCTCGGGCTGCGGTTCCGGCGGCGGCTCGACCACGGGCTGCGGCACTTCGGGCGCCGGATCGGCTTTGGCGACCTGGGGAATGGGCGCTTCGACCACACTCACCATGATGGCCTCGGGCTCCTCCAGTTCGGGAGGGTTATCGGGAGTCAGGTAGATGGCATAAACCACCGCGGCGTGCAGCGCGACGACCGCCAGGCCCGCGCCTATGCGTATACCAAGGGAAGATGGTGGTGAGGGGTTCAAACCACGTTGAAAGCTAGGCATGAATCAGCCAGGATGCATTGACTTATCTGGCCAACCCCGAAAATGCGCGCCAAGAACGCGCGCCGGCTGACCAGCACAAGCCAGACATGATATCTTAAATGCGAATGATTCGCACGTCATATTTCGTCTGCAACAGCATAACATTCGGCCGCGCGCCATGGCCTACCTGCCCCTGCCCCCGCGCGCACCGCGAACGCCGCGCAAACAAAAAACCCGCCACGGTACCGTGTGCGGGTTTCTGATTCGGCTTGCTGATGGTGGGTGCTACAGGGGTCGAACCTGTGACCTACGCCTTGTAAGGGCGCCGCTCTACCAACTGAGCTAAGCACCCGTCTGATTTTGGTTTCGCCGCGAATGCGATGCGGAAAAACACTGCCGGGGTACTCAAAAGCAATACGCGGGCCGGAGTATACCGGACCGCGTACCTGTCGGCAAATCAAGGAGTGCCGCGCACGCCCGATCCGCCTTGCCGTCGATTTAGTTGACGGCGTCCTTCAGGGCCTTGCCCGGACGGAACTTCGGCACCTTGGCCTTCTTGATCTTGATGGTTTCACCCGTGCGCGGGTTGCGGCCGGTGCGAGCGGCGCGAGCCGACACGGCAAACGTGCCGAAGCCCACCAGGGTGACCGTACCGCCCTTCTTCAGGGTGGTCTTGACGGCACCGATCAGGGCGTCAAGCGAACGACCGGCGGCAGCCTTGGAGATATCGGCCTTGCTGGCAATGTGATCGATGAGTTCGGTTTTGTTCATTCAGGTGTACCCCTCACAAGGTATGGAGTCTGCCGGGAGTGCAGTTCATCATGGTGTCATGCAGGACATCACGACTCGGCGCGCATACCCGACAAACGACGAACAGACTAGTGGATAAACTTTTTCTTGCGCTGCAAAGCACAACTTTTAAACTGCTGCGCCGCTTAGGTTTCGAGGGCTTTGAAGCCCTCGAACCGTCAGCGACGCAGACGTGTATTAGGCCTTGGCGTAGAGCGGCTGTCAAGCGAAAACCTCACGATAAGCCGCACCAATACTAGCTTTTAGGCCTTTCCGCAATAAACATAAACGCGCATTTCGGGGTTTGCACGACAGCGCCTTGCCCCCCCCTTGGCGCGCGCCTCAAACATCGGCCCAGCGGCGCAGCAAATTGTGATAAATGCCAGTGAGCTGCACGATCGATGGGTGGCCCTGCGCATCCTGATTCAAGCGCTGGATCGCCACGTCCATGTCGAGCAACAGGGCGCGCTGGCTGTCCTCGCGCACCAGGCTCTGCATCCAGAAGAACGAACTGATCCGGGCGCCACGCGTGACCGGATTGACCTTGTGCAGGCTGGTGCCGGGATACAGCACCATGTGGCCCGCCGGGAGCTTCACGGTGCGCGGGCCGTAGGTATCGTCGATGACCAGCTCACCGCCGTCGTAGGCGTCCGGCTCGGAGAAGAACAGCGTGGCGGACAGGTCGGTGCGCACGCGCTCGGCGGTGCCGGCAATGCCACGCACGGCGTTGTCGACGTGATAGCCGAAAGCCTCGCCGCCTTCGTAGCGATTGAACAGCGGCGGGAATATCTTGCGCGGCAACGCCGCCGACATGAACAGGTTGTTGCCCGACAGGCGCTGCAGGATCAGGTCGCCCAGTTCCTGTGCCAGCGGATGTCGCTCGGACAACTGGCGGTTGTGCTTGACCGCGGCGGATTGATGGCCGGCGGTGACCTTGCCATCCACCCAGTCGGCGGCTTCGAGGCGCTGGCGGAGGGTGGCCGCCTCGTCAGCGGAGAATACTTCGGCGATCTGTATCAGCATGGCTTCCTGCCCGGGTTGCGGCCGGCGCATCGCCACGCCGGAGACCCGTGGGATTATCCCTGCAGGCTGCCGTTGAGCGCCTGATCGAAGTCAAATAGCAGATCAGTCTCATCCTCGATGCCCACCGACACCCGGATCAGGCTGTCGGCGATCCCCATCTGCTTGCGCCGCTCGGCGCCCATCTCGTAATAGATGGTGTGCGCGGCCGGCAGCGCCAGGCTGCGCGTGTCGCCCAGGTGGGTCGCCATCAGCACAACGCGCAGGCGGTTCAGGAAATCGAAGCAGTCCACGCCTTCGGCCAGCTCCACGCCCAGCAAGCCGCCAAAGCGCGAACCGAACAGCGCTGCGGCGCGCGCGTGTTGCGGATGACTGTCCAGCCCGGGGTAATGCACCTTCGCCACGCCGCGATGCTCTTGCAGGAAGCGCGCCAGCGCCAGCGCATTGGAACAGTGCTTGGCCATACGCAGGGCCAGCGTCTCGGCCCCCACCGCGATGCGGTGCGCGGGCTCGGCCGCCAGCGTGCCGCCCATATCGCGCAGGCCTTTCTTCTTGATCTGGGTCAGCCCCCAGCCGGTGGACGGGCCCTTGCGATAGGCGTCATGGATGTTCGAATAATTGGCCCAGTCGTACAGGCCGGTATCGGTGACGGCGCCGCCGAGCGCATTGCCGTGGCCGCCAATGTACTTGGACAGCGAATTCATCACCAGCGAAGCGCCCACCGTCGATGGCCGGAACATCCAGGGCGACGTCAACGTGTTGTCGACCACATAGACCAGCCCCTTCTCGCGGCAGATCTCGCCGATGACCGCCAGGTCGGCCACCTGGGTGCCGGGATTGGCGATGGTTTCGGTGAACACCATGCGGGTATTGGGCCGGATCGCGGCGCGCACCTGCGCCGAGTCGGTCGCGTCCACGAAAGTGATTTCCACCCCCAGCTCCAGCAGCGTGCCGAGCAGGCTGTTGGTATTGCCGAACACGTACTGGCTCGACACCAGGTGGTCGCCACGGCGCAGCAGCGTGGTGAAAATGGCCGCCAGCGCGGCCATGCCGGTGGCGAAGCTCACCGTGCCCTTGCCGCCTTCCATATGGTTGACCTTGGCTTCCAGCGCCGTGGTGGTCGGCGTGCCCTGGCGCGCGTACGTGAAACCCGGCTTGCCCTGGAATACCGCCGCCAGTTCACGCGCATCGGCGTAGGCGAATTCCGACGAGGGATGCATCGGCTTGTGCACCGCTCCGTGCTCGACGGATTGCTGGCGGTCGGAATGGAGGATCGTGGTGGTAAAGCCGTTCTGGTGCATGATGGGTTACGCGGGAAGGGAAAGATCTACGGAGATACGGATTCAGGCCTGGCGCTGGCGCACGGATTCATAGAGACAGACGGCGCTGGCCACGCTGACGTTCAGGCTCTCGACCGAACCCAGCATGGGAATATTGACCAGTTGGTCGCAGGTCTCGCGCGTCAGCCGGCGCATGCCCTCGCCTTCGGCGCCCATGACCCAGGCCATGGGCTGGCGCGCGTCGACCTGGTGCATGCTCTCGGTGGCCTGGTCGTCGGTCCCCACCAGCCACACTCCGCGATCCTTCAGGCCGCGCATGGTGCGCGCCAGGTTGGTGACCATCAGGTACGGCACGGTATCGGCCGCGCCGCACGCGACGCGCTGCACCGTGCTGTTCAACCCCACCGCGCGGTCACGCGGCGCGATCACGGCGTGCACGCCGGCGGCATCGGCCGTGCGCAGGCAGGCGCCCAGATTGTGGGGGTCCGTCACACCATCCAGGATCAACAGCAGCGGCGGCCCCTCGATCACATCGAGCACCTCATCCACATCCACCGCCAACTGGCGCTCATCGGCCAGCGCCACCACACCCTGGTGGCGAGTCCCGCGCGCCAGTCCATCCAGGCGCTCCATCGGAACCGGATGCAGGCGGCAGCCGGCCCGCTCGACCTGCTCGATGAGCGTCTGCATGCGCTTGTCGCGGCGCGACGCTTCTACGTAGATTTCCTTGATCGACTCGGGCGCGTGGCGCAGCCGCGCGACAACCGCGTGAAACCCGGCAAGGACTTGGGTCGACGCCATAAATGCAAATACCTTTAGAGAAACGAATACCCGCGCCGGAGCGGAACGGGCCGCCGGACGCACCGGCCACAGGCGCAATGTTACCCCTTATGGCCTTATTCCTTATGGCCTCATCCCTTGTCGCCGGCGCCGCGCCCCCCCCCCAGGGGCGCGCGGCCAGGACGCCCGCCTTGCCAGCGGGATGCCACGGCGCCCCGCCCTTCCCGGGAGAAACGCCGCGGCCCGCCGTCAGTGGCGCTTGCGCGTGGCCTGCTTGGCCGGCGCGGCGTGCTGGGCAGCCTTGGGCGGCTTGCTCGCCTTCTTGGCGGCAGCGCGCCGCTCTTTGGCGGTCTGGCCCTTGAGCGCGGCCGGCTTGGGCGCGGCTGCCTTCTTCACGCGGCGCGGCCCCTCGTCGGGGCCGCGGGCCGCGGCCTTGCGCAAGGCATCGAAGCTGGTGCCCTGCACCAGACGGAATTCGATCCGGCGCGCCTCCAGATCGACCCGCGACACCTGCACCTGGACCTTGTCGGTCAAGCGGTAGCGCATGCCAGTGCGTTCGCCGCGCAGCTCGTGCAGCGCGTCGTTGAACTGGAAGTACTCGCCGCCCAGCTCGGAAACATGCACCAGCCCTTCCACGTGCAGCGTGTCGAGCGTGACGAAGATGCCGAAGCTGGCCACGCCGGTGACGGTGCCGCTGAAATCCTCGCCCACACGCTCCTTGACGAACCAGCACTTGAGCCAGGCCTCGACATCGCGCGAGGCTTCGTCGGCGCGGCGCTCGCTGGCCGACAGCACCAGGCCCAGCTTTTCCCAGATGGCGTGTTCGTGCTCGCGCTGGGTGCGGCCGATCACGACCGGCTGCTCGTCCAGGCTGGGCACGTAGCGCTGGCCGGCCAGCAACGCCTTGATGACGCGGTGCGTGAGCAGGTCGGGGTATCGGCGGATTGGCGAGGTGAAATGGCTGTAGCCGGGATATGACAGGCCGAAGTGGCCCAGATTGTCCGGGCTGTAGATGGCCTGCTGCATCGAACGCAGGCACATGGTCTGCAGCAGCTGGTAGTCAGGACGCCCCCGCACCGAGTCGAGGAAATCACCGTAGTCCTTGGCGCTGGGCGTCTCGCCCCCACCCAGCGACAAGCCCATGGTGCGCAGGAATTCACGCAACGATTGCAGGCGCTCGGGCGTCGGGCCTTCGTGGATGCGATACAGGCCGGGATGCTTGCTGCGCGCCATGAAGTCGGCCGCGCAAGTATTGGCGGCCAGCATGCACTCCTCGATCAGCTTGTGGGCGTCGTTGCGCACCGCAGGCACGATCTGTTCGATGCGGCCCAACTCGTTGCAGACGATCTTGGTCTCGACCGTGTCGAAATCGATGGCGCCGCGCTTCTTGCGGCTTTGCGAAAGCAGCTGGAAAAGCTCGTACAGGCTCTGCACCTGCGGCATGACGGCGCGCATGGCATGGGCCGCGGGGCCGCCAGGCTGCTGCAGCGCCGCCCAGATATTGGTGTAGGTGGTGCGGGCGTGCGAATGCATGACCGCGTTGTAGAACTGATAGGCCGTCACGGTCCCGGCCTTGGCCCCCGATGCCGGGATCACCATGTCGCACACCAGCACCAGGCGATCGACATCCGGGTTCAGCGAGCACAAGCCGTTGGACAACGATTCGGGCAACATCGGGATGACGCGGCGCGGGAAATACACGCTGGTGCCGCGCTCGAGCGCATCGTCGTCCAGCGCATCGCCGGGCCGCACGTAATGACTGACGTCGGCGATGGCCACCAGCAGGCGCCAGCCCGGGCGCTTGCGCTGGCCCGTTCCCAGTTCCACCGCCTCGCAATAGACGGCGTCGTCGAAATCGCGCGCGTCCTCGCCGTCAATGGTGATCAACGGCACGTCGCGCAGATCGACGCGGTCTTTCAGGTCGGTCCTGCGCACCACATCCGGCAACCGTGCGGCCTGCTTGCGCGCCGCCTCGGAGAATTCAACCGGCACGTCGAACTTGCGCACCGCGATCTCGATTTCCATGCCGGGATCGTCGATCTCGCCCAGCACCTCGGCCACGCGGCCCAGCGGCTGCGTGTGGCGGGTGGGCTGTTCGATGATCTCCACCGACACCACCTGCCCGTGCTGGGCTCCGTTGGTATCGCTGGGCGGAATCAGGATGTCGTGCTTGATGCGCTGGTCTTCCGGCACCACGATGGACAGGCCATGTTCGTGCAGGAAACGGCCCACCAGTTTATTGGTGCGGCGCTCGATGACTTCGACGATGGTGCCTTCCGGCTTGCCGCGGTATTCGCCCGACGGCTTGACCAGCACGCGGTCGCCATGCAGCACCTTGAGCATTTCGCGCGGCGACAGGAACAGGTCCGGCCCGCCATCATCGCGCAGCAGGAAACCGAAGCCATCGCGGTGGCCCAGCACCTTGCCGGCCACGAAATCCAGCTTGGTGGCCAGCAGCAGCACACCCTTGCGATTGGGCATCAATTGGCCGTCGCGCTCCATGGCGCCCAGGCGGCGTTCGAATCCCACCATCGTCGCGGGACGCTCCACGCCCATGCGCTCGGCCAGTTCCACCGGGGACAACGGCGCCCCCGCGGATCGCAGCGCCTTCAGGATGGCTTCACGGGACGGGACATCGGGATCGAAGTCTGGCGGCGCTTCCGGCAACGGAGTGGATCTGTTGTTGTTCGATTCGTTATTCGATCGTTTTGCCAAAGCTAATTTTTCCGTATATAATGCGCAGCTTCTGTGGTTCGCCCAAGGCTGAACACTGAAGCAGAAATGGTCAGACGGATTGTAGAGTGGTTTTGCAATTGCGCTTTGAATACATGAGAAAAACCTCATGCAATCGAAGTGGCAGCGTATCACAAAGTTCTGACTGCAATGTCTCAGTGCCCAGGTGGCGGAATTGGTAGACGCGCATGGTTCAGGTCCATGTGCCGCAAGGTGTGGAGGTTCGAGTCCTCTCCTGGGCACCACGGAATTTCAGCCAAGGCTGCCTGGATTCGCGATGCATGCAAGTCGTCGCGGAAACAAGCGAACAGCGTTGGCAAAAAGTTAAAAACCCCGGAAATCGCGAGATTTCCGGGGTTTTTGCTTTGCGCGACCCAGTTGGGTTGGGCGCCCCGCCCATGACTCCCGTCATGGGTCAGCGCCACGGCACCTTGCGGTTCAAGTGGTGGCGCGCATACAGGTCCGCGCCCATCCCCGCGATCTGACCATCGATCAAGGCCTCGAACGGCCGCAGCAGGCCGTCGAAGTTGCGCGGCGCCTCCAGCGCGTTGAGCGCATGCGTCACCGCCTCGATGGTGGACAACGCACCCGGGATATCCGCGTGCCGCACCCGGTAGCGCGTGACCAGACCAGGCGGCAGCATCACGCGTGGCAACGCGGCCAGTTGCGGATTGATGTGCAGCAGCTTGCGCGCATGGGTCCAGGTGCCATCCGGCACGATCAATTGCACCGGCGCACCCGTCGCGGCGGCACACCCCGGCGTCAATATCTCGGCGCCCTCGCCCGGAAACAGCACGCAAGGCTCAAAGCCTGGCTCGGCCCACTGCGCATACTGGAAGCGCTCCCCCACCAGGCGCCGCGCGCCCTCCAGCCCCAGCACCGCCAGCCGCGCCGTGTTCAGCGCATGGCGCGCCTCGCTCGGATGCTGCAAGACCACCACGCGGGTTCGCGGCACCAACGCCGGGATCAGCGCACATAGGCAATGGGATTCAGGGCGCTTGCAGCGCAGGCAAAGAAGGCGTGACATGGGGCGACACTATAGCGAAGCCGGCCGCCTCAAAAAAAGTGAAAAAAATGCCGCACGACTTGCACACTTTCAAAAAAGTATGCATAATCTCGTTCCTCTGCTGTTGAACACGAAACGAAACGCAGCCGGTAGCAAAAAGTCGAAAGACAAGAAGCCGAAAGGTGGAAGGCAAATCGGAAAGCGACGTGGAAGGTGAAACATCAGCGCCCAGGTGGCGGAATTGGTAGACGCGCATGGTTCAGGTCCATGTGCCGCAAGGTGTGGAGGTTCGAGTCCTCTCCTGGGCACCAATTATTACATCACGAGATACCTGTCGTGATGCGCCAAGAAAACCCCGTTCGCGAAAGCGTGCGGGGTTTTTGTTTTGCCCCGCAGCCCCAGCGCCGGATTACGCCAGCACCCGCGTCATGACGACGTGCGCGATGCCGGCCTCCATGAACTCCTCGCCTTCGACCTGGAAACCGTGGGCTTCGTAGAAGCCCTTGGCATGGGCCTGGGCATGCAACACCAGCATGCGATGGCCATCGCCATGCCCCTGGCTGACCAAGGCATCGAGCAATTGGCCGCCGACGCCCAGCCCGCGTGCCCGCTTGTGTACCGCCATGCGGCCGATGTGGCCATCCGGCAACAGGCGGCCGGTACCGAGCGGCGTCCCATCCGCGCCGTAGGCCACCGCGTGCACCGACACCGCGTCGTCATCGTCCATTTCGACTTCGGGCGGCACATTCTGCTCGACCACGAAAACATCGTAGCGGATCGCCGCGGCGTCGGCGCGCAGGCGGTCCCAGGTTCCGAGAGTGATCCGTACCGCCGGTTTGTCAGTAGCCATTTGTATGTCCTCGCGCTGCGGCTTGCCGAAAAGATGATCGCGCCATTTTCGCAGGGATGGCGCATCCGCGAAACAGGCGTACCATCGCGGCTGGCCCATTCCCGCAGCGGACCCTCCAGATGCCGCAAGCCGCAACGCCCGCCTGGTTGAAATTCGCGCCCGCGCTTTTCCTGCTGCTATGGGCCAGCGGCTTCGTCGTGCTCAAGGTGGGGCTGGCTTACGCCGATCCACTGACCTTCCTGGCATTGCGTTATGCCTGCGTGATGGCGCTGCTGGCGCCGTTCCTGCTGGCGTTGCGGCCACCGTTGCCCCAGGGCGCCCATGCCTGGATGCATCTGGCCATGGTTGGCCTGCTGCTGCAGGCCGGCTACTTCTGCTGCACCTACCTGTCGCTCAAGCAGGGCATGTCGGCCGGTGGATTGGCGCTGATCACCTCGCTGCAACCCATCCTGATCGGACTGCTGGCGCCGATGATCGCGCACGAACGAGTCAACGCGCGGCGCTGGGCGGGGCTGGCACTGGGCGTGTCCGGCGCGGCGCTGGTCATTGTCGCCAAGGCCTCGGTCGACCTGGCCTCGACGCTCGGCCTGGTGTTCGCGGGCGCCGCCCTGCTCTGCATCACCAGCGGCACACTGTATGAAAAGCGCTTTGGCGTGCCGACCCATCCCGTGACCGCCAACACGGTGCAATACGCCGTGGGGCTGGCGGTCACGGCGCCGCTGGCATTCTGGCTGGAGCCGATGCGCATCGAATGGAGCGCGCCGCTGCTGGGCTCGCTGGCCTACCTGGTGGTGGGCAATTCACTGGTCGCGATCACACTGCTGCTGGCCATGTTGCGCCATGGCGAGGCATCGCGCGTGTCGGCCCTGTTTTTCCTGGTGCCGCCTTCCACCGCCGTCATTGCCCTGCTGGTGCTGGGCGAGCCCATCCCGCCGCTGGCGTGGCCCGGCATGGCGCTGGCGGCGCTGGGCATCCTGCTGGTGACGCGCTCGGCACACGGCCACGCCATGCCGCGGCAAGTAGAATGAGCGCCTTTCCGCGCTCGCCTCTTTCACCGCCATGAATGCCGTCATCACCGCCGCCCTGCCGGTCTTCGCGCTGATCCTGACCGGATGGCTGGCGGCACGCTGGCGTCTGCTGGGCGCGGGCGCCACCGACGCGCTGAACCGCTACGTGGTCTACCTGTCGCTGCCGGCACTGCTGTTCCGCGCGATGACCCAGGTCGATCTGGCGCACATGGCGCATTGGGGGTTCGTCGGCGCCTTTGCCGGCGGCATCGCCGTCACCTTCCTGTTGGCATTCCTGCCGCGCAAGCGTGGCCCGCGCGGGCTGACCGATCGTGGCATCGAAGGCCTGGCCGCGGCCTATGCCAACGCCGGCTATATGGGTATCCCGCTTTGCCTGGCGCTGTTCGGCGCCGAGAGTCTGGCGCCCGCGGCCTTCAGCACGCTGCTGACGGCCAGCGTCCTGTTTGGCTGCACCATCGCCTTGATCGAGTTCGACCGCCAGCAGGCGCCAAGTCTGGCCGCCACGCTGACCAAGGTCGGCCGCGCGCTGATGCGCAATCCCTTGCTGGCCGCACCGGTGCTGGGCCTGGCATGGGCCGGCACCGGCCTGGCGCTGCCCGAGGGGCTGGATCGTTATGTCTCGCTGCTGGGCGCGTCGGCCAGCCCGTGTGCGCTGGTGACCATCGGCCTGTTCCTGGCCCAGACCGAAACCGCCAGCCCCGGCCCGGGCGTGCTGCGGTTGGTGGCCGGCAAACTGCTGCTGCAGCCCGCCGTGACCGCGCTGCTGGCATTCCAGGTGTTTTCCATGCCGCCGCTGTGGGCCTGGACGGCAGTGCTGATGAGCGCCCTGCCGATCGGCACCGGCCCTTTCATGCTGGCGCAGATGTATGGCCGCGACGCGCGCGTCACCTCGCGCGCCATCCTGGTCTCCACCGTGCTGTCGGTGCTGACGGTCAGCCTGCTGGTGGCCTGGATCAGCGCCCACCCGATCGCCTGAACACCGGTCCTGGTCGTTATATAACTTGAAGTCATAAAAAAATCCGCGATTGGTTCTTTGAGAAATGTTCCGCCGGCCTTAGACTGCAGCGGACCATAACGGGTGCGGCAACGCGCCCGTTTGCTTTTCCCTCGCCGGCATCGTTCTTGCCGCTCCCTCTGGACCCGACCATGAGTACCCACGTTTCCGCCCTGCCCCTGCCCGCGGCCTTGCCGCCGGTCCGCGCCAACCGCAAGCCGCTCTGGATCGCGCTATTGCTGGTGCTGGCCGGCGCGCTGTACCTCCACCAGACCGTCAGTTGGCGCCAGGGCGCGCTGTGGATCGTCGGCGCGTTGCTGGGCGTGGCGCTCTACCACGCCTCCTTCGGTTTCACCCAGGCCTGGCGCGTGTTCGTCTCGGATCGCCGCGGCGCCGGCCTGCGCGCGCAGATGTTCATGCTGGCGCTCGGCGTGCTGCTGTTCTTCCCGTTCCTGGCGCAGGGCTCGTTGTTCGGCCTGCCGGTCAGGGGCCTGGTGGCTCCCCCGGGCGTATCGGTGGTACTGGGCGCCTTTCTGTTCGGCATCGGCATGCAACTGGGCGGCGGCTGCGCCTCGGGCACGCTGTTCGCGGTGGGTGGCGGCAATACCCGCATGCTGGTCACGCTGCTGTTCTTCATCGTCGGCTCGGTCGTCGCCACCGCCCATTTCGATTGGTGGTCCGCGCTGCCCGCGCTGGCGCCGACTTCGCTGATCAAAACCTGGGGCCTGGCGCCCGCCATCATTGCCAACCTGGCGGTGTTCGCGCTGATCGCCTGGATCGCCACCGTGCTGGAAAAGCGTCGCCATGGCCATGTAATCTCACTGGCCGCGCGCACCACGCGCCCGGCTTCGCTGCTGCAAGGTCCGTGGCCGCTGATCTGGGGCGGCGTGGCGTTGGTGGCGCTGAATTTCGCCACGCTGGCGCTGGCCGGCCGGCCTTGGGGCATTACCTCGGCTTTCGCACTCTGGGGCGCCAAGACGCTGGACGCGATGGGCAGTGACGTGGCCACGTGGACCTATTGGAGCAGGCAGGCGGGCCTGAGCGCGCCGCTGCGCCAGGATGTGACCACGGTGATGGACCTCGGCCTGATGCTGGGCGCGCTGGCCGCGGCCAGCGCCGCCGGCAAGTTCGCGCCGGTCTGGAAGGTGCCCGCGCGCTCGCTGGCCGGCGCGGTTATCGGCGGCCTGTTGCTGGGCTATGGCGCGCGTCTGGCCTTCGGCTGCAACATCGGCGCCTATTTCAGCGGCATCCTTTCGGGCAGCCTGCACGCCTGGTTGTGGTTGCCGGCGGCCTTTGCCGGCAGCGCCCTGGGCGTACACCTGCGCCCGCTGTTCGGTCTGGCGGTCGAAAGAACCCCCGTAGCGTCCAGCTGCTGAAAAACACTGTTCCAGCAAGCCCCCCTGTTCGGGGGCTTTTTTTGCGCCTGTCCCGCGCAACGCCAACGCTGGCGCCGCCTTCGGGACGACAGACTGATCCGGGATGGCCGCCGCGCCGCGCCGTTCGTTTACCGGTTTTACCGTCGCCCTGGTGTATGGTTGCTGCATCCCGCAATACGGAGATGGACATGCAATGGATCGCCGGCCGCTATACGGCCTTTATCTTGACCCTGGTGGCCGCCGTCGCGACCACCGTGCTGGTCTTCACGCACTCGTACTGGTGGCTGTGGGCCGCCGTGCCGTTGCTGCTGCTGGGCCTGCTGGGCGTCTACGACCTGATCCAGACGCGCCACGCCATCCGCCGCAACTATCCGGTGCTGGGCAACCTGCGCTTTCTGTTCGAGTTCATCCGGCCCGAAATCCGTCAGTACTTCCTGGAGGACGACACGCAAGCTTCGCCGTTCTCGCGGGCGCAGCGTTCGATCGTGTACCAGCGCGCCAAGCGCGAAATCGACAAGCGTCCCTTCGGCACCCAGGAAGACGTCTACGGCGACCGCTATGAATGGATCAACCATTCCATGTCGCCGACCCATATCGGCGATACCGATTTCCGTGTGACCGTCGGCGGCCCGGACTGCACCCAGCCGTATTCGATGTCGGCATTCAACGTCTCCGCCATGAGTTTTGGCGCACTGTCGGCCAACGCCATCCTGGCGCTCAACGAAGGCGCTCGCCAGGGCGACTTCGCGCATGACACCGGCGAAGGCGGCATCAGCCGCTACCACCGCCAACCGGGCGGCAGCCTGGTGTGGAACATCGGCTCGGGCTACTTCGGCTGCCGTGACGAACATGGCGCCTTTTCCGAGGAGGCATTTGCGCAAAACGCCTGTACCCCGCAGGTCAAAATGATCGAGATCAAGTTGTCGCAGGGCGCCAAGCCGGGCCACGGCGGCATCCTGCCGGCGGGTAAGGTCACCCCAGAGATCGCCGAAGCGCGCGGTGTCGCGCCCTGGCAGGATTGCAACTCGCCCGCCAGCCACTCGGCCTTCGACTCGCCCATCGGCCTGATGAAGTTCGTGGCTCGCCTGCGCGAGCTGTCCGGCGGCAAGCCGGTGGGTTTCAAATTCTGCGTCGGCCACCCCTGGGAATGGTTCGCCATCGTCAAGGCCATGCTGGAAACCGGCATCACGCCCGACTTCATCGTGGTGGATGGCGCCGAGGGCGGCACCGGCGCCGCGCCGGTCGAGTTCGTCGACCATGTCGGCACGCCGCTGCGCGAGGCGCTGCGCCTGGTGCACAACACGCTGATCGGCGTGAACCTGCGCGACCGCATCAAGCTGGGCGCTTCGGGCAAGATCATCACCGCTTTCGACATGGCCCGCGTCATGGCCATGGGCGCCGATTGGTGCAACGCCGCGCGCGGCTTCATGTTCGCCATCGGCTGCATCCAGGCCCAGGCCTGCCACACCGGCAAATGCCCGACCGGCGTCACCACCCAGGATCCGCTGCGCCAACGCGCCCTGGTGGTGCCGGACAAGGCTGAGCGCGTGGCCAATTTCCACAAGAACACGCTGCACGCGCTGGCCGAATTGCTGGCCGCCGCCGGCCTGACCCATCCGGGCCAATTGCGCCCCCATCACATCGCCCGCCGCATTTCGCCCAGCGAGATCCGGCTGCTGTCGGCGCTGTTCCCCGAACTGGCGCCGGGAGAACTGCTCCGGGGCGAATTCCGCCACCAGGTGTTCCGCACCGGCTGGTCCATGGCGCGCGCCGACTCGTTCCAGCCGACCCACGACATCAGCACCGCGTTGGCCCAGGAACACGCCATGGCGCATCCGCCGCGGCCCGCCACGGCCTGAGCGCGCGGACGCGCCGGCGTGCTACAGCCAGCGCTCGAACATCCGCGAAAAGAACTCCATGAAGCGGTCATCCACGCCCCGGGCCTGCCAGGCCCCGGGGCTGATCCGTACCGATGCGGCCACATCGCGCTGGAACAGGGCCTCCATCCCGGCGCCGAAGTCCGCCCCCAGCACGACCGCGTTGACCTCGTAGTTCAATGCAAAGCTGCGCCAGTCCATGTTGCTCGATCCAACCGTGGACCAGACGCCGTCCACCACCGCCGTCTTGGCATGCAACAGCGCATCGCGCCGTTCGTAAAGTTTCACGCCAGCCTGCAGCAGCCGGGTGTAGTGGGAACGGCCGGCATGGAAGACCAGTGAGGAATCGCTGAAACCGGGCAACACCAGCACCACATCCACCCCCCGGCGCGCCGCGGCCGCCAGCGCATCGACGAAGGCCGGATCCGGCACGAAGTAGGCCATGGTGATGTGGATCGAACGTTGGGCACTTTCGAACGCGGACATCAACGTCAGATAGACCGTGTAGCCATCGCTGCGGTCAGGCTGGTTGGCCAGGATCCGCACCCGCGTCGGTCCCGCCGCCGGTGCGATGGCCACGCCGCCGCCTCGCAAGGGCTCCTTGGCCTGGGACTGCCATCCACGCTCGATCACCGCTTCCAGTTGCGCCACGGCCGGCCCGTCGATGCGCAGATGCGTATCGCGCCATGGCGCGCCGGCGGCGCCGGTGCGCTCGCCATCCGCGCCGCCCGGCGCGACGCTCTCGGCCGCCGGCGATGACGCATACACGGCGCTGACGTTGATACCCCCCAGGTAGCCGACCTTGCCGTCCACGACCAGGATCTTGCGATGGTTCCGCTGATTCGGCGACCAGCCGGCGCGGCTGCCGCTGGCCGGGTTGACCGGATTGAAAACGGCCACTTGCACGTCCGCATCGCGCAGCCGCTGGAACAGCGCATCCGGCGTATTGAGGGTGCCTACCGCGTCCACCATCAACGCCACATCGGCGCCCCGGCGCTTTGCCGCGATCAAGGCCTCGGCAAAGCGCGCGCCTTCCTCATCATCGTCGAAGATGTAGGTTTCCATATGGACATAGCGCCGCGCCTGGGCGATCGAACGCAGCATATCCTGGTAGGTGCCTGGCCCATCGGTCAGCAGGCGCACGCGATTGCCGGCCACCAGCGGCGCGCCGCTGACCGCCTCTTCCGCCGCTAGGTGGCGCGCCAGAAAATCGTCCCGCGCATTGCGCGGATCCGCCGCGATAGCGTGGCCGCGCCGGTAGCTCTCCCGGGCTGCATCGGCCGACAGCCCGGCCTGGGCCTGGCGCGCGGCGCGCTCGCGCGCATCGGGCACGCTGGCGCACGCGGCCAGCACTGCGATGCCGCCGGCCAGCGCCGCGGCGCGCCATGCGCGCCACCAGCCGGCGGCCCCCGCCCGGGCCGTCGCGCGCGGTGAGGCCGGCGGGACCGGCGATGGCCTCATGACATGCGCGCTCAGCGCCGGTTGGCCAGCAGGCAGCAGCCCAGCAATACCCCCACCAGCGTGGCCACGCCGACCGACTTCCACGCGTGTTCATGGACATATTCATCGGCATAGGCCCGGGCGCGGCGCGCCCGCTCCCGCGCCACTCCTTCCCAATCGCCCGCGGACTCGCGCGCGTCGGCCAGCTGCTGCTTCAGGCGCGCGCGCGCAGCCTCGATTTCGGACCCCGTGTACGAGGCCGTCGAACGCAGCAGATCCTCGGTACCGGCCAGCAGTTCGTGGAGGCTGTCGTTGACGCGCTCACGATGCAAGGCCATTTCAGCGCGTTGGTGCTTTCGATTCATGGTCGCTCCTTTTTTGCTTGTGGTTTACGGGGGCCAGCCGGCACGGCGCATCGCCGCTGCCGGCGCGGGCCGGACAGTTGCCGCCCAGGCCATGACCCATTGTGGCCACTCCCCGCATCTCGCGCCCGAGCTTTGGCAACCAGCCGTTAACCGATATTTCAGCGGCGCGGCACTTGCTGAACGGTCCGGGCCTGACAGCCCGCGCCCGTGGCGACCTCCACGCGGCCGACCGGTCGATTTAGTAAAAGTCCATTGCATTTCAGCGGCTTAGGCTTGACACCAGAACCCCTCTGTCCGCCACAATAAGCCTTTGCAATGCGCTTCATCAGCCTCACAAAGGAACTGAACGCATGGTCTCTCCCTCCGCCCTGCCAGCCGGCGCCGATTCGTATTTCCTGGCGCCCCCGTCTGCATCTCCCCGCCCCGAACAGCAAGAGCTGCGCGACGGGTTGCTGGACAATCCTGCCCATATCGACCCCAAATTCCTTTACGACGCGCTGGGTTCGTCGCTGTTCACCGCCATCACCCAGTTGCCCGAGTATTACCCCACCCGTTGCGAGGCCGAGATCTTCGAGCGCCACGGCCAGGATATTGCACGGCGCGTCGGGCCGGTGCAGGCCATGATCGACCTGGGCGCGGGCGACTGTGCCAAGGCCGAGCGGCTGTTCGCCAGCCTGCGGCCGCGCCACTACGTGCCCATCGACATCTCCGCGGACTACCTGCAGTCGGCGGTGCGCAGGCTGCGCCTCTCCTATCCGGACCTGCGCATCACCCCGATCGGCCTGGACCTGTCGCAAGCGCTGGCGCTACCGGCCGAGATCGCTCCCGAGCAACGTCTGTTTTTCTACCCGGGCTCCAGCATCGGCAACCTGGACCCGGAAGCGGCGCTCGCCATGTTGCGGCGGATCCGGCGCCAGTGCGTCGGTGGCGGGCTGCTGGTGGGCGTTGACCGGGTCAAGCCCAGGCAGGTACTGGAGCCCGCCTACGACGACGCCCTGCACCTGACGGCCGCCTTCAACCTGAACGTGCTGCGCCATGTCAATCGCGTGCTCGGCAGCGATTTCGACGTCGATGATTGGCACCACGTGGCGCTATTCAATAGCGATCGCTCGCGTATCGAAATGCACCTGCAAGCGCGCCACCCCGTCACCGTCACCTGGCCCGGCGATGCCCGGCACTTCGCACCGGGTGAACGCATCCATACGGAAAATTCGTACAAGTTCGCGCCACAGGCCTTTGCCGATCTGCTGGGGCGCGCGGGCTTCAACAACATCGAACACTGGTCGGATTCGCGCGGCTGGTTTTCGGTTTTCAGTGCGCGCGCCTGACGCGCCCGCCCGCAACCCGCCACGGGAGGATCGCCATGGAACCCGCCTGCCTGCTGACCCACCCCGCCAGCGGGCCCTACGCCGCCGGACAGGCGGGCCAGCATGATCGCTACGATGCCGTGCGCGCCACCACCATGGCGCTCGCGGCGCCGCTGAGCCCGGAGGATTGCCAGGCGCAGTCCATGCCGGATTGCAGCCCCGTCAAATGGCATCTGGCACACACCACCTGGTTCTTCGAAACCTTCCTGCTGTCCCACTTCGCGCCACCCGTGCCGGTGTTCCATCCACAGTACCGCATGCTGTTCAATTCGTATTACAACGCTGTCGGCGCCAAGCACCCGCGCCCGCAGCGCGGCTTGCTGACCCGTCCGCCGCTGGCCGACGTAATGCGCTACCGCCAGCATGTGGACCAGGCCATGCACGCACTGATCTCTCGGCTGGGCGGCAACGATCCGGCCTTCGATGCATTGCTCGAGCTGGGCTTGAACCACGAGCAACAGCACCAGGAACTGATCCTGACAGACCTCAAGCATCTGCTGTACGCCAACCCGTTGCGCCCTGCATACGTGGCGTCGGGTTCGCCGGCCCTGCCGCCAGGCACGCCGGCCGGATGGACGCATTACGCCGGCGGCATAACCCGCATCGGCCACGAAGGCGGCGGTTTCGCCTTCGATAACGAAGGCCCCGCGCATGATGTGCTGCTCCCCCCGTTCCATTTGGCCAACCGCCTGGTGACCCAACACGAGTATCTGGCGTTCATCCGCGATGGCGGCTACAAACGGCCGGAACTGTGGCTATCGCTGGGATGGGAAAAAGTCTGTGCCGAAGGCTGGCGCGCGCCCTTGTACTGGGAAGGCGAGCGTGACGATTGGCGCGTCTTCACGCTACGCGGCATGCAGGAGTTGGAGTTGCAGGCCCCGGTCACGCACATCAGCTATTACGAAGCCGATGCCTACGCGCGCTGGGCCCGGGTACGCCTGCCGCGCGAGGCGGAATGGGAGCACGCGGCCCGGACCCGGCAGTTGCCAGACGCCGCCTGGTCGAGCCGGGCCAACCTGCTGGAAAATGGCCATCTCGATCCGCGCCCCGCGCCCGCCAGGCTGAACGCCAGCGGGCCCGCGCAGTTGTATGGCGATGCCTGGGAATGGACCGCCAGCGCCTATGACGCCTATCCCGGCTTCAAGCCCGACGCGGGGGCCGTAGGCGAATACAACGGCAAATTCATGTGCAACCAGTTTGTGCTGCGAGGCGGCTCCTGCGCCACCCCGCGCGGCCACCTCCGGCCCAGCTATCGCAACTTCTTCCCGCCGGAAGCCCGCTGGCAGTTCTCCGGCATCCGACTGGCCCGGGACGACTGAGGCGCAGGCATAAGAAAAACCGCGGCTAGAGTTGCATTGCAAAAATATTCCGTGCTAGAATTTTGTTCTTCGCTGCTTTGCTTACGAACTTGAAAGGGAGTAGGCAGCCAAGGGAGTAGGCAGCCCAAGCGGCGATAGGATGGCGCATTAGCTCAGCCGGTTAGAGCGACGGAATCATAATCCGCAGGTCCCCTGTTCGAATCAGGGATGCGCCACCAAAATTCAAAAGGCCTTCACTTCGGTGAAGGCCTTTTTCATTTGTGCCTTGCGGCCGAAAAAGCGATCGGGGAAGCGGACCAGAAAAGCAACCAGAAAAGGCATGATCAAGGAAGGGGGCTCAGGGAAGCGCGCGCCGATACAGTCCCCCGCAAGAAAGCACGCCTAGGACAAGCCCCCCGAGAACCTCGAAAGGCGGCGCCACGCCGGCCTGGCGGCATACCGCAGGCCGGCCGGGGTGGCATGGCCTTGCCGCGCTACGGTTTGAGCGGCGAAGGCAAATCGCGGCGCCGGCCGCCCCACGTGGCGCACAGGCTGGCGACGAAGGCGCCGATCAGCATGGACGCGAAGCCCCATAGCGCCAAGGTCGCCGTGGCCTTGCGCGCCAGGTCGGCTGCGGCGCGCGCCTCGCGCTTGGCATCCTCGACAGCCTGGCGGGCCTTTTGCAGCGTCTGGTCGACGCGCTGCTGCGCCGCGGCAGGATCGATGCCGGCCTGGGCCGCCACCACCTTGGCGACATAGTCGCGATCCGCCGCCGCCATCTCACCGCGCGCCAGACTCATCGCAACGATTCGCCCCACCTCGGCCCGCGCCGCGGCGCGGTCGCCGCCAGCCTCGGGACGTTCGGCACGCAACAGCGTATCGGTGAAGTAATCGCGTGCCTGGTCCGCGCCGCCCGCGCCGCCCGCGCCGGCAGCCGCGGTCGCGGTTGCCGTCATCGCCGCCCCCGCTCCGGCCGCCACCGATGCCCCGGCCTTGGCCGCGCCCGATGCCAGCGTGGCCAGCGCCGAACCCAATAGCGCCGCACTGACGACGGCGCTCAGCGCCCATACCAGGAAGCCGTGCGCGGTATCGCGAAAGTACACCTCGTCGATGTGCGCATCGACCCACTTGGTCCGCAAGCGGCCGGCGACGTAGCCGCCAATCCCATAAGTCACGATTTGCGTGAACAGCATCCAGGCGATGATGCCGATACCCACTGCCGGGGCCGACAGCCCCTCGTCGCCCCACGGCGACACCGACAGCAGGCCCAGGCCCGAGCCGCCCGCCAGCAATGCCAACGATAGTGCCGCGGCGATGACCGCGCCAGCGAAGACCGCCGCCCACGAGACCGCGGACACCGTCGATTCACGCGCCGGGACTGCGCCATCTTGGGCGCGGTTTGCCGATATTGCATTTTCCATGGTCATTCCTTGTTCAGGTCACAAGCGGCCGCCGCCGCATGGTGTCAAACCGGCAGTCAATGCCAGAACAGCGCCAGCAGCAGGATGATGGGAATGGGCACGCCCAGCAGCCATAGCAGAATGGAACGCATGCGAACCTCCTTGTCGGTCGGGAATCAAGCCAGATCGATGGTGCCCGGCGCGCGCGGATCCGGCGCGGGCGGCGTCACATCGGGGGAAGCAGGATCGTCGGGCGCGGGATTCGGGCGTGCAGGAGGATCATCCGGCGGCGGGTTGCCTGGCAGCGGCGGATCATCGGCTGGCACCTCATCGGGTGCGCCCGGTGGACGGTGGGAAGCGTGCGACATAGTGGATCTCCTAGATAGCGCAAAACGCGCCGATCCACGGTCAGCAAGCGCCGTGCCCACCCCCTCTCCGACCAGGCGCCGGCCACAAAAAAGCCCTCATGGAGGGCGGGAGGGGTTCGTGCGCACGCTTTGCGGGCAAGGCCTGGGCGACCTGCCGTCCCTGGTCTAGACGCCGTTGCGGCCATCGGCGCCGAGAAATTCCACCACGGCGGCCTTGCCGGCGGCCGAGGCCTCGTCCTGGCTGGCGTAGCGGCGTTCGGAATAATTGGTGCTGCGCACATTGCCCGTCTCCGGGTCCAGCAGGGTGATGATCCAGGCGAACTCGCCCGGCATCAATTGCCTGACCTGCAACGTGGCGCGGGTACCAGGGCGGAGTCGTTGCGGCATATCGACGCGGCTTTGAAAATGATTCGACGCCGCCATCGTAGCGCAAAGCGCAGCCTTGGCGGCGGCCTGAAAATGCTGCGGCGCACACCAATTCCATGCTGCGGGGTGCGCGGCAAAAAC
Organism: Achromobacter pulmonis; assembly: GCF_021733725.1. Lineage (NCBI taxonomy): Bacteria > Pseudomonadati > Pseudomonadota > Betaproteobacteria > Burkholderiales > Alcaligenaceae > Achromobacter > Achromobacter pulmonis. The sequence continues at coordinate 86,816 of NZ_JAIFOT010000002.1, forward strand.
GCCACACCGAGCCCCCGTAGCCAGGAAAACCCTAGCGCCATGCCTCCCAATACAGGCGCACAATCAGACCAAACACCTAGACCGTACCAGCGGCGCCGCAATCCCCTTAATCAGGCGAGGACGGAGGCAACATGACTTACGTAGCAGTGGTAATCAGCTGTTTGATGGTTGTGGGTATCGTCGCGTTGGTGGTTCAAACGATTCAAAGCGCGGGGCCCGAGCCCTGGCTGAAGATATCGGCGGCGATCGTCAGTTCCCTGTTCGCTTCCCTATTGCTCATCCCGCTCGGCTACGCCGTGGCGCAGACCATGGTGTTGGACTGAGCCAGCCATCGCGCCATGGCTGGCGCGAGACCGAATTCCGGCCCCGGGCTAGCCGCCCCGGGCCGGTCGGCCGCGTGTGGCCGCCCAGCAGATCAGCGAGCCGGCAGTGACCATGGCCACGCCTTGCCAGAATGCCGCGGTCAGATGGGTGGACAGCCACAGCGCCGCGAAAAAAGTCGATAGCACCGGAGTGAAATACGAGGCCGTGGCCAGCAGCGTGAGATTGCCGTTCAATATGCCCACGTTCCATAACGCGTAGCCGGCCGCCATGGCGCCCCCCGTCACGCATAGTTCCAGCACGGCGGCGCCATCGAAGGCCAACGCAGGCTCGGCGCTCATGCCGTATTTGATCCACAATACCGCCGCGGTCAACATGAAGAACAACGCAACACCATTTTTGCCGTCCGCATAGCGTTTGGTGACGTTGCAATAAACCGCCCAAATGATGGCTCCGCCGAATGCCAGGCCATAACTGAGGGGATTGCCCGAGACATTGGCAACGATGCCTTGCCACGAGATGCCGCCGTCGCCGCCGACCACCCAGACGATGCCGCACAGTGACAGCGCAATGCCCGGCACGACCCAGGCGCGGGCGCGCTGGCCGTTGATCAGTATCGCCAGGACGACGGTGAAACACGGCCAGAGATAATTGACGATGCCCAGTTCGATGGCCTGGCCCCGGTTGGCGGCAAATCCCAGCGACAGCGACAGGCAGATTTCGTAGGCGACGAACAGGATGCTGCCGGACAGCAGGTAGCGGCGCGGAAACGTGCGCAGGCGGGGGAACCCCACCAGCAACACCAGGAACAGCGAGCCGACGGTATAGATCAAGGCGGCGCCGCCAATCGGCCCGAAGCGCTCGCTGATGCTGCGGATGAGGCCGACGACCGTGCCCCACAGCACGACTGCCATCAGACCCGCGCCGGTCGCCGTCTTCCGGCTGAGAACGAATTGCATGACTGTTTCCGATTGCCCGATTTACAAGCGCCGCGCCGGGCGACGCGCGCCGAAACGACGCAGTGTAGCGAAAACAGGAAATGGGTCGCGGCATGGCCGGCTTTGAGGAAGCCCGAGCCGGCGCGCAATGCAACCGTCGACAACGAACAAGAGGGAGAGCAAGGCGCATGACCATCTCTGTACGCAGACTGACTGACGTGCTGGCCACCACGGCATCGGGCCGCCTCTATCGCATCGAAGTGTTCTCACAGGCCGATAGCCGGGCCGGTCCACCCGCGATCACGCATTACATTCTCAGGACCTCGGACGGCGAACACGTCATCGCCCTGGGGGATCGTCGCTATCGCCTGAAATCGGGCGAGGTGCTGACCGCTCTGGTCCCGTCGCCCGCGCCACGCCCCGACGCCTGAGCCTGGCCGGGCACAGCACCCGCCGGCTCAGCCATCGGATGCCACCCGCCGCTTGCCCAGGCCCTTGGCCCGGTAGAGGGCGACGTCGGCCCGCTCCAGCAACTGCAGCATGGTGCTACCCGACTGCGGATACACGGCGATTCCCACGCTGGCCGACACCGCCACCCGGATATTGGGATAGGGCAGCGACAGGCTTTCGACCAGCGCTTCGGCAACCGCCTGCGCCCCGTCGTGATCGGTTCCCAGCAGCAGCACGGCGAACTCGTCGCCCCCCAGCCGCGCCGCCACATCCGAGACTCGGATGGCGCGGGCCATGCGATCGGCGGCCTCTTTCAGCACGGTGTCGCCGGCCGCATGACCGTGCAGGTCATTGACGGATTTGAAGCCATCCAGGTCGATCGCAAGAATGGCGAATGACTGCCCACTGCGCTGCGCCACCGCCAGCTCGCGCAGCACCAGTTCCCCGAACAGTACCCGGTTGCACAGTCCCGTCAGCGGATCGTAGTGCGCCAGATGCTGCGCGCGCGCCAGCATGCGTGAAGCATGCAGCAAGGCCGTGCCCACCTCTTCGGCTTCCTTGACGCGCGTGTCGGGCAATTCGACGGTCCGGCCATCCCCCAGCGCCAGCGCCGGCTCCACCAGGCCCTGCACCGCCGAGGTCAGGCGGTTGGCCAGCCGCAATGCGAGCCACAGGCCCAACCCGAACGCCGCCAGCGTTCCCAGCGCCAGCCAGGCGATCGAACGATACAGATCGGTCGTCACCAGCGTCATCGGCGCCCCGGCGGCGACCGTCCAGCCTGTCAGGGTGGAACGGTTGAAGGCGGTGTAGACCGGGGTGCCCTCCTTGGTCGTGGTCTCGAGCGAACCTTCGTCTTCCGCCCGCACCGCCTGCGCCAGCGCCGGCACGGCCTTCTGGCCAACGAATTTTGCCGTGTCGCGGGTCCGCGCGATGATGGTGCCGCTCTTGTCCAGCACGGCGGCCACCCAACCGTCGGGCAGGCCGCGGCGCCCCAGCACATTGCCGATGCGCTCCGGCGACAGGCCCACATTCAGGCTGTAGATGACGTCCTCGCCGCGCACCACCGGCACCCCGAGCGCAATGGTCGGCGCATGACTGACCCCACCCATGAACAGGCTGCTCAGCACCGGCTCGCGCGCGCGGAACACCTGGGCCAGCTCCCGCGACACGGCCGACGGCGGCAGCGCCGTGCCGTAAGGCACCAGGGTATTGAGTACCTGCTGGCCCTCCTTGTCGGTCAGGACATAGCTGTCGACAATCTGGAATTTGATGACTTCGCGGGCGCGCCGATGGAATCCGGCCAGATCGCCGCCTATCAGGTCGGGCGAGCTCGCCAGCATCTGCAAACCCGCCTCGACGCCGGTCAGTTCCCGATCAAGAACGGCGGTCAGATTGCGTGCCAGGAAAATCGTGTCGCGAAAGATCCGCTCTTTCTGGATCTGATAGCTTTCATAGACGGCGATCGATGCCACCACCAGCGCCGGCGCGATACAGGCGAACACCAGCGCCAACAAGCCGGTCCGCATCGTATAGCGGCGCCGCGGGCGAGCCCGCGTCGCCGCCAGGATTTCGCCGTCAGCCATATTATTTTTCCGGGCGCGGCCGCGCCGGACAAGACGTTTGCCGACACCACACTTTCTGACTCATGGCGCCTCTCCTGGAACGGTCAGCCGGACAGGAAGCCCGGCAGGACGGAAAACCAGAAATTATTGCAGAACCAGACCACACCCCACCCATCCGCCCTTAATGCCGAGCCGGCGGGCAGGTTGGCCTCCAACGGAAAATCGCGTCCCCAATTTACCTCAAAAACAGAGTCTGGCGACCATCTCGTTATGAACCAGTATCTGTCGCCGGATCGCCGCCGGGGTCGCGTCGACCTCGGCCGCGGAATTGAAATACACCGGCCGGGCATGATCGCAATACTCAATCCCGGTCCGCAGGGGGGGCGGCGCGCACCCACTCAGACTTGAGGCGATCAGCCACGGCATCGTCATTGCGACGAGCCACCGTTTCTTCGACATCAACGCTCTCCTGGCGGGCCTGGGCGGCCCGCTCCTGGAGGCGGGCCGCACTGTCCGCGCGTTCCTGCGCCCGGCCCATGGCCCGCCCCCGCCAATACACCCCGGCGACGGCGGCCAGACCCGCCAGCACTGCCGCCATCAAGCCGAGGCCCCGCTTAATCCATTGCTGCAACAGCATCGGTCACACTCCTTTGCTCCCCCGACCGCACCGCCGCGGCCGCCTGTAGGTACAGACGGTTCCAGCTGTCGGGCCAGGGTTTGCCGGGGCGCCAGGTGCGCAGGTACAGCGCCCAGGCCGCTGCCGCATCGCCGACCGGCGGCAACGCCCTCGGATCGGTCCACAGCAGCAGCCGCGCAACGCCTGCGGCCAGCACGTCGTCGTATTCGAGCGCGGCGTAGACCGCGTCCGGATCGCAGGCCACGCTGCGGGCCTTGCACAGCACGGCCAGGTGATCCCGGCTGGCGGCGTGCAAGTACACACCCCACACGCCACCGCGACTGGCGCGGGTGCCTTTCTCGAACTGCCAGAAGCCACGCGCCGGTCCGCCGATCTGGCGCCGATGCACGAAGCGGCTTTCCTGCAAGCCGATCGCCAGCAGCATGCAGCACGCCTCGCGCGTGTCCATGCGCGCCGGCAACCGCGCCAGCGCCGGGCGCAGCGCATCATCCATGATCTGGTCAAGCGTCATGCCTGCCCTCCTTATCCGATTGCGTTTCCATGCCGAGCGTCTTGCGCCGGATCTCCACCGCCCAGTCCACCAGATCCTGGTTCTGCAGCTTGGCGGTCAGGCGCAAGTAGGCGCCCAATACCCACCACGCCGGCAATCCCGCCAGCAGCATGCAGGGGCCGAGCACGTAGAACATCGCCAGCAGCCCGTCCTCGCCCAGCCCGGTGCGTTGTGCCATCCAATAGGCGGACGACATGATGTCGGGCATCCATGCGATCATGCCGATCGCCAGCAACGGCCCGAACAGAAAAGAACTGACCACCGTACAGGCGGTACGCGCGACGAACTCGCGCGGCGTGCGCGGCGGCATCAGCAACATGCCGATCAACGCCGCCATCGCCGCCGGCATGCCGAAGGCCAGCGCAATTTTCAGGGCGGCGAATCCGCCCAAACCCGTTGATCCCGGTTCCATGGTTACACCGCTCCTGTCGACGGTGCGCATTGCTGCCTCCCGTGAGCATCACGAGCGCCACGCAGGCGCACCGGATGGAAAATTTGAAATCCGGGCGACACTGTCGTCCGTTTGCCGCAGGCCTTGCCTGCGTTTGTGCTGCTATCTTTCTGGTCTATCGCCTTTACCTCCCTGCCCGACTTGCCATGAAACCCTGGACCCGCCGCCAACCCCGCCGCAAGACCACGCCCACGCTCGCCGAGGCGCTTGTTCGCTATCTGGCCGAGGTTTCGGTCACCAAGAAGGGCCATACCTCGGAACAATCGATCGCGCGGATCTGGCGCGCCACACGCCTGGCCATCCGCCCAGTCGACCGCATCCGCAGCTCCGACCTGACGGAGCTGCGCGACGAATGGCTCAAGGATCGGGCGCCCGCCACCGTCGTGCGACGCATGGCCTTCCTGTCGCACGTGTATACGGTGATCCGGAAAGATTGGGGCTTTGACCAACTGGCCAATCCGGTCCAACTGGTGCGACGGCCGCCCGTGGATGACGCCCGCGATCGGCGTCTGTTCGACCGCATCACCCTGCGCGGACTGTCGCAAGAGGACTGTCCGCGCAAAGAGCTGGAATGGATCATCCGCGCTACCCGCTCGACGGAACTTCCCACGATCCTGACTGTGGCCAAGGAAACAGGGATGCGCCGGTCCGAGGTGGTCGGCATCCAGCGCGAACACCTCGACCTGATGCACGGCGTGGTGCACCTGCCCCACACGAAAAACGGCCGCGCCCGCGACGTACCGTTGACGCCACGGGCCCGCGAGGCCCTGCGGCGCTGGGTCACGGGAAAGCCCATGCGAGGCCGCATATTCACGATGCAACCCGGCTCGGTCACGCGGGCTTTCATCCGCGCACGGCGCCGCGCCCGTTTGCGCTACGAAGGCATGTGCCGGCACCATGGCCGGCGGCCCAACGCCGCCTACTTCCGCGATCTGCGGTTTCACGACCTGCGCCACGAGGGTACGTCGCAGCTCGCCACCGTGTTCCAGATCCACGAACTGGCGAAGGTCAATGGCAACGTCGACACCCGCATGCTCCTGCGCTACTACCATCCTCACGGACGTGAACTGGCCCAGAAGCTGGCGCGCAGCCAGTTGGGCCGGCGCCAGCTCGAGGAAATGCGGCACGAGCGCGAGTTCGGCCAGGGAGCCTTGCCCCTGGCCGCCTGACGCCTGCCCCGAGGCTTAGACCGTGCCCTCCTGCTCGCGGTCCGGGGGTTCCACCATCGTCAGCCAGGCCGGCAGCGGTCCCCAGCCGGGATAGCTGACTTTGCCGCCAGCGCCGTCATGTTCCGCACCAATCGAATACGGTGCACCCGTCTCCACCAGCCACAGCGGCGTGGAGCGATAGTCTTCGACCATGCTCCACGTATCGCCCAGGCGGCGCGGCCATTTCCCGGCAGGCGGGGTCGGCGGGGCGTCCGCGTGGGCGCCAAAAGGAATATTGAACGAGCCGGGCGTCAACGCCAGTTCGTTGGCGACCGACTTGTACAGGAACAGGCCGTTGTCGTCGGCCTGGAATACGTCTATTTGCATTTTGGTTTTCCTTGGAAATGAAATTTGCACTGCAAATGCGCGGGTGTTGGGTAGCCGGCAGG